>JAIYCK010000034.1 GCA_027488055.1 Flavobacteriales bacterium
GAAACGGGCACTGTACAAATTGTGGGTGATCGCATATCCGAAAAACAAAAGCAGAACCCGCTTACAGTGGAAACAATGGATGGAATTGCCATCAAAGAGGCTTCCTCAGGCAATTTTTATGAAAGTCTGGGGAATATGAAAGGGGTCGACATGACTTCGGCAAGTTTAGGTTTTAGAGTCATTAACACGCGTGGCTTCAATAGTACGAGCCCGGTGCGCACCCTCCAACTGATCGATGGAGTGGATAATCAAAGCCCTGGTTTGAATTTTTCATTGGGTAATTTTCTTGGGGCTTGTGACTTGGATGTAAAGAAGGTCGAGATTGTGCAAGGAGCATCCAGTGCGTTTTTTGGTCCCGGAGCTTTCAATGGGGTCATCAATATGGAAACCAAAGACCCCTGGAATTTCGCAGGTTTTTCGGCTCAATTGCGGGTGGGACAGCAACAACTGATCGAGCCAACAGTGCGCTGGGCCGAAAACATTAGTAACAAAGAGGGTAAACCATACTTTGGATATAAGTTGTGTCTGTACTACCTCAACGCGCAAGATTGGCGTGCCGATAATTATGAGCCCATCGATGGAAGTCCAAATGACTCCAATAACCCTGGCAGGTATGATGCGGTGAATATCTATGGGGATGAATATTTTCCGGCCATGGATTACAGCAAATCAACGCCTTGGACGTATCGCGGGATTGGAACCTATTATAGGACAGGGTATAAGGAAGAGGATCTATTGGATTATAATACAGAAAACATTAAGGGCAACTTGAGTTTTCACTTTCGTTTAAAGCCTGAGTTGGAAATGGAGAGCCCAGAACTCATACTGGCCAACAACGTGGGTTATGGAACCACCGTTTATCAGGGCGACAATCGATTCCGCTTGCGCGACATTTTATTTATGCAAAATCGCTTGGAATTGCGCAAAAAGGACAGCTATTTTGTACGGATCTATTCCACACGCGAGGATGCGGGCAGAAGCTATGATCCCTATGCCACGGCCCTCAAAATCCAATCAAGGGCGCGCACCGATGAAGACTGGGCCAAGGTGTATACGCGGTATTGGCAGGATGTGATCGATCCTCGAATCGACAATTTGAATTACCCTGGCTTGGTGCAAAATCCGGACTTTAATGGAACCAATAATTTTTGGCTTCCATATGATTATACGGCCCAAGCAGCGTGGTTGGAAGAATATCAGGACTCCTTGGTGTATTGGCACAATTTGGTCGAAGGTTGGACCAATGCAGACAATGCGGACTTATTCGTGGCGGGAGAAGACAGCACGGGTTTCTTTGCACCTGGCAGCGCACAGTTTCAAAAGGCTTTTGAAGAAATATCTGGAAAAAAGAACAATGAAGGTGAGGGTGGTACGCGCTTTTATGACCGCTCAGCTTTGTATCATGCCCATGCGGAAAAAGAATGGCATTGGATCCATCTCAACGAAATGAAGGTCGGCGCCAACGCGCGACTATATACGCCTAATTCCGATGGCACCATACTATTGGATACAGGTGATGTGCAGATCCGTAATTTTGAATTTGGCGTGTATGCAGGTGCAGAGAAAAAGTGGATGGAAGATAAGTTGATCGTTTCGGCTACCATGCGCCTCGATAAGAATCAGAATTTCGATGCAGTATATTCACCTGCGTTGAGCCTTGTGTTTTCGCCAAAAAAGAACCATTGGGCCAGGGTATCGTTTTCTTCTGCCCTCCGCAATCCAACGCTTTCCGATCAATATCTCAATCTCAATGTTGGACCTGCGACCCTCCGAGGAAATTTAGATGGCGTAGATAGTTTGGTCACTTTGGATTCCTGGAACACTTTCCGAAGCAGTTTGGATCGCGACGATCTGGATTATTTCAATGTAGCCCCCATCCGTCCTGAGCAGGTGCGCACTTTAGAGGCCGGTTATCGAGCCAGCTTGGGAAAAAATTGCTTTGTCGATGTAGGCTATTACTATAGCTTATACCAGTATTTTATTGGCTACGTCATTGGCTTGGACATCGAATTCGATAATACGCCCGGGGGATTGCCAAAAGGAGTGGACGCTTACCGATATTCGGCCAATAGCAATAACAATGTCCAAACACAAGGGCTCAGTGTCGGTGTCAACTATTATTTGGGACAGTATTATACCCTCAATGGGAATTACAGTTGGAATCAATTGGTCAAAACAGACGAGGAAGACCCTATCATCCCGGCTTTCAATACACCGACTCATAAATACAATGTGGGTATCACTGCTCGGGGAATGAAGCCACAAAAATCATCACCCAATGAATTTGGTTTTGGGGTCAATTACAAGTGGATTCAAGGATTCGTGTTTGAGGGAAGCCCCCAGTTTACTGGGTTTGTGCCTACTTACGACCTCGTGGATGCTCAGGTCAACTATAGTTTCAAACCACAACATATTACCGCCAAAATAGGTTGTAGTAATGTTTTGAACAATGAAGTGATACAAACTTATGGCGGTCCTCGCATCGGAAGATTGGCCTATATTTCATTTCTTTATGAAATATGAGTAATTTAGCTCTTTCTTAAATTAAACAATTTATTTTCTACATGAAAAAACTTTACGCACTGATGACCATTGCGGTCTTCATGAGCTTCAATGCACAAGCTCAACGTTATCTCGAAGAGATTTTCACTGAGGTTGATGTGACTTCGGATGTGGTCTATGGTACCAATGCATCTGTTTTGACGTATCAATTGTTCGGTGAGGCCATTCCGGTCGAATTGAAAATGGATGTGTATCAACCTGCAAATGATACTGAAACCAATCGTCCTGTGATTTTGTATTTCCACACGGGTAACTTTTTGCCATACCCCGTAAACGGCGGAACAGGTGGTGTTAAAACAGACAGCACTGCTGTAGAAATTTGTTCGCGCATGGCTCGTATGGGTTATGTGGCCATTTCATGTGATTACCGTCTTGGTTGGAACCCACTTGCGGCGACTCAACCTGAGCGTACTTACAGCTTGATCAACGCTGCATACCGCGGTGTGCAAGATTGCCGCACAGCGGTGCGCTATTTGCGCAAAACAGTTGCCGAAAACAACAACAACTTGGGTATCGATGCAGAGAAAATCTGCGTATGGGGTCAGGGAACTGGCGGCTACATCGCTTTCGCTGCTGCAACACTCGACAACTGGGTAGAAGATATCGCTTCATTGCCAAAATTCAACTGGGATCCAATGGGCACTGGCACTCCAATGCCAATGGTTATTGAATCAGTGAATGGTAACGCGGACGGTACAATCGTTGGTGTGAATCCTATGGATAACGACACTTTGTGTTACGTCAATCACCCAAACTATGCGTCGGATTTTGACGTGATGGTAAACATGGGTGGTGCTATGGGTGACATCACTTGGTTGGAAGATACTTCTGTTCCAATGATTTCTTTCCACATCCCATCTGATCCATTCGCTCCTTACGCTGAGGGTACTGTAATCGTTCCAACAACAGACGAGCAAGTAGTTGACGTGAGTGGTTCATACTCTGTGCAACAGGCTGCTGCTGCATTCACCAATAATGCAATCTTCGAAGGCGCTGAAACCTATGTGCCTGGTATCAACTACACTATTCAGGCTAACCTAAATAACGATGGTTACAAAGGTTTGTACCCAATCATCCGCTCTGGAGTCAACATTTATGATTCTGCTCCATGGGAGTGGTGGGATACCAATCTAATCGCTGCTGAGAACTCTAACAACGGTCTTTTGACCAATCCTGATATGTCAGTTGCGAAAGCAAAATTGTTCATCGATACTATCCAAGGTTATGCTGCTCCGCGTATCATGTGTGCTTTGAACCTACCAGGCAGCCCATGTGAAGTAGTTGTAGCAGACAACGACGAGTGTGCAGGTGCTTTTGATGTAACCAATTTGACTGGTGGTCCAGTTAACGAAACGATCGTTTCTACTCCATTCTCCAATGCGGACGCTACTGGCGAAGCAACGTTGACTGGTGCAGAAGGCTGCTGGGAA
>JAIYCK010000135.1 GCA_027488055.1 Flavobacteriales bacterium
TGGATCTGGCAAAACCACCTTTTTGCGCGAACTAATGAGTCATTTCCTTCCTGAGGAGATCGCACTCGTCTCGCAGGATAATTATTATCTGCCCGAAAATGAGCAAGTCGCCGATGCCAATGGGGTTATCAATTTCGATTTACCTACCTCGATTGACCGCGAAAAATTCCATGTCCACATGGCACAATTGATCGCCGGTCAAGACATTGAGGTGATGGAATACAACTTCAACAATCCCAATTGGATACCCGTGCCCATCCAAGTGCGTCCAGCTCCTGTGCTCATCATGGAAGGACTATTTGTTTTCCATTATGATGAAATTCGCACCCAGCTCGACTACATGACATTTGTGGACGTGCATCACGAAGAACGACTGCTCCGTCGCATCGCGCGTGACGCTGAAGAACGGGGATACCCTGAAGATGCAGTGCGCTATCAATGGCATCATCATGTGCGTCCTGCGGAAGTAAAATACCTTGAGCCATATATACCTCAATGTCAACTTTTAGTGGACAACAGCGTGCACTTCGAGGAAGGATTGCACACATTGGTAAAAGCTATACGTGCGAAACTTTCCTAATGCAATTTGTCATCTAGACGCTGGCCAACTCAACCGGATCAGAACCCATTTTGGAAACTCACTGCGGGCAGTTTCATTTTACATTATTTTGGGTGGCTCAACTTTCTTGTTGTAAATCTTCTAACTATTCGCTTCATTCCGTTGGTGGAAGAGCATCTTAAGCGATACTTCCAGCCTATCAATTTATTCGTTCCACAATTGCGAAAAGTCACGATACGACTCCTATCACCCGGCATTGAACAATTCGAAACACGCCGTGTTTATCACTGCCAAAGGACCACATCCTCCGACCTATGAAAAAAATATACCATCTCGCCAATTGCAGTACATGTCAAGAAATATTGGACAGCTTTGGGTCCAATTTGCCCGATTTTGATATACAAGACATCAAGACCCAAAAAATCACTGAAAAACAACTCGGAGAGATGCATGCACTCGCTGGCAGTTACGAGGCACTTTTCAGTCGTAGAGCACTCAAATACCGTGAACTAGGACTCAATACCCAATCGCTCACCGAGGCTCAGTACAAAAAATATATTTTGGAGGAATACACTTTCCTCAAACGACCTGTGGTGATCAACAACAAGCAAATTTTTATCGGCAATGCACCCAAAGTGGTAGCAGCAGCTCGTGAATCGATGAAGAAATAAAGCATCGTTTGTGGGACGTCTCTTTTTGAGCGTACTTCGCAGATCTTGTCGAAGGCATGCCTGAATCATCGTCCAAAACACATATCGTTCGAGCCCATTTAGCCTTATTGGGTGCTGCTGTCATCTATGGCGCCAATTATCTCATCGCCAAATTGGTGATGCCGAGCCCCATCGATCCCAACTCCTTTATTTTATTGCGCATTTGGGGTGCATGCGCTTTATTTTGGATATGTTTTGGCCGCAAAATAACCCAATGGCCAGATCGCAGTGATTGGGGCCGATTGTTGCTGTGTGCCCTCACGGGGGTCATCACCAATCAGCTTTTATTCTTCAATGGATTATCGCTCACCTCGCCCATCCATGCCAGTATCATGATGACAAGCAATCCAATGATTGTGTTGATCTTATCTGCTCTATTACTAAAAAAACCGATTCGAATTCACCAACTACTTGGCATACTTATAGGAGCTGCTGGTGCGTGCATGATCATTTTAGCCCGCAGCGCACCCGGACAAAGTGGCTATTGGTTGGGGGATGTTTTTGTTCTTGTCAATAGCATCTCATGGGCCACTTACTTGGTCCTCGTTGTGCCTTTGATGCAGAAATATAACAATATGGCGGTCACCACATGGGTCTTTACCTTGGGGGCTTTGATCATTACACCTGTATTCTTTTTCAATGGTGATGCTGTAGATTGGAGCACCCTATCAGCATTGCATTGGTGGAGCATTGGATATGTCATCATAGGCACCACCTTCCTCACCTATGCATTCAATATGATCGGGGTAAAATACCTACCACCCACAACTGTCAGTGCCTATATCTATTTGCAACCACTGTTGGCGGGCATCTTCGCCTGGTTGACTGCCTCATGGTTTACACACGATTACAGCGGCGATTTGACGTGGTATAAAGTCATGAGCGCATGCATTGTCGTTGCGGGCGTTTACCTGTCCAGCCTTTCCAAGTGGCCTTGGCAAAGAAGCATTAAATAGTGAATTTCAAGCCAAGATTAAACTGACGCAAGGCCTGCGGATAATAAAACCGCTCAGTAACCTTCTCGCCAAAAATGTAGCTGTAGGTATATCCATTGCTCACATAGGCGGAATTGAGCAAATTATTCACTCCCAAACTGCACTCCAAGGTGCCGCCTTCGCGCTTCGAAACAATTTCATAACTCACTCGAGCATCCAACACTTGGTAGGCATCCAGCGCCAAGGCATCATTCCCGGTATTATCCATAAATTGCTTGCCCACCAACTTCCACATGAGCATCACGGTAAATGGCGCTCTGGTGCGAACTTTGGATTCGGCTTCAGTAATGCTGCGCATAGTATATTCATGTGGATACAGCGTAAATCGATCATAGCTCACTTGCACTCCTGAGATTACATCGGGGGAAAATGAAATGGGGACATCTTTCATTTGCTCCACTACCGTCAAGGTCTGTTCACCGCCATAGTCATACACCACATTGTCGAATCGTGCAATGCGGTTGCGGCTCCAAGTTGCATTAGCCGCTATATTCACCCGCTGATTTTCATTCCACTTTTTTGTGTAACTAGCTGTCAATTCCATTCCGGCGCGGTAACTCTCAGCTACATTGGTGCGCAATGGCGCACCCACATCATTCAAGGTACCATTCAACACCAATTGATTGGTGTAATCCATGTAATACAAATTGCCTCCACACTCCCACGGCCCCTTTTTCCATGCGCCACCCAATTCATAATCGATCATGGATTCATGTTGTACTTTTTCAATATCCACGGCATCCACAAAATCATTGCGATTGGGCTCTTTATTACCAACCGCTGCAGAGGCATACAACCGAATGCGTTCGTTGTACTGAATATGGACACCGACCTTCGGATTGAAAAACAAGAACGTTTCATCCACCTCATAATGTGCCAAATCGTTATCCGTGCCTTGGGTTTGATAGTCCACCCAACGTACTTGAGCGTCGCCATAAATGTCAAACTTTTTTCTAATCGTCCAATTCATACGCAGATAAGAACTAGCATCGCGTTTATCGCTGCGACCTTCATAGTAGCGATGATTTTTTTCTGTGGCACCTGCATATTGCATCCAGATCAATTCGCCAAAGTGCTCTCCTAAATATTGATGCACATTGCCGCCCCACGTCAGATCCATGTTGGGAAGGCGCTTAGTCAAAGCAAATACACCGCCCACGAAGTGGTTCTTCAGCCACCTTCTGCGCACCAAATCCGTATTTCGAATGGTGTCGTTGGCAAGGGTAATCGGACGTAATCCATAACGCTCAAAGGATTCACCCTTTTTTTCTTCTTCAAAATATCCTTGTCCATGGGTGTAGTTGAGGGATGCTTGTAGCGAAAGTCTTTCACGAAATCCGCGTCCATATTGCAACTGCAAGTGGTCCTGACCATATATATCAACTTGATCTGGATACTGATAATAATTGTATGTGCGACCACTTTGCAATAGATTTTGGCTTTGCTCCGCATCAAATCCATTGCGGTCGATGAAAGCCTGCCGATCTGCCTGAGTGCCATATAAGACTTCCCAAGGTGTACCATACCAACTTTGAAAAGTTTGCTCCCGGCCGCTGAATGCTACCAAACGCCATTTGCTTCTGAGTGCTTCATATTCCCCTTCCACATAAGCTGAATAGAGTTCGGTCGACGCCCGATCCAAATAACCATTACTCGCGATCTGACTCAATCTGACATTCAATTTAAAACGATCCCGTATCATTCCTGTGCCAAAGGCCAGGGTATTTCGAATGGTCTGAAAAGATCCAAAGTTGCTCGAATACGTCATAAATGGCATCCTGGAGTAATTGCGTGTATCAATGCGCACACTGCCTCCAAA
>JAIYCK010000283.1 GCA_027488055.1 Flavobacteriales bacterium
ATCGTGATCCCGCCTCCCAACGTTACGGGTGTGCTGCACATGGGGCACATGCTCAATAACACCATTCAAGATTTGCTTGTGCGACGCGCTAGAATGCAGGGAAAGAACGCATTGTGGGTGCCCGGAACCGATCATGCGAGTATTGCTACAGAAGCCAAAGTGGTACAAAAGCTTCGTGCCGAAGGGATTAAAAAAAGCGACCTTAGCAGGGATGCCTTTCTTGAACATGCTTGGGAATGGACACATAAACATGGTGGAATCATCCTCGAACAATTGAAGAAATTGGGTGCCAGTTGCGATTGGGACCGCACGCGTTTCACCATGGATGAAAAATACTATGAGAGTGTCATAGATAGCTTCATCGACCTGCATAAAAAAGGAAAAATTTATCGCGGCGAGCGAATGATCAATTGGGATCCGGCTGCACTTACCGCCCTGAGTGACGAAGAAGTCATTTACCGCGAGGTCAATTCCAAATTGTATCACGTGCGTTATCAAATCGTTGGTTCCAACGATTATATCACCATCGCAACCACTCGTCCTGAAACCATTTTGGGAGATACTGCGATTTGTGTTCACCCAAAGGATGAACGTTATCTGCATCTGCAAGGAAAAACGGCTATGGTACCACTGGTAGGCCGCGAAGTGCCAATTATTGCCGACGATTATGTTGAAATGGAATTTGGTACTGGTTGTCTCAAGGTAACACCGGCGCATGACATGAATGACTTTATGCTTGGCGAAAAGCACCAACTCCAAGTCATCAACATGATTAACGACAACGGAACCATTAGCGATGCCGCGGGTCATTACGTTGGTTTGGATCGATTCGAATGCCGTAAACAGATTGTCGCAGATTTGGAAACTGCGGGGCATTTGGTCAAAACCGAAGAAATGGTGAACAAGGTAGGTTTTAGTGAACGCAGCGATGCCGTGGTGGAACCTCGACTTTCATTGCAATGGTTTGTCGATATGAAGGACCTTAGCAAGCCTGCATTGGATAATGTGATGAATGATAACATCCGTTTTTTTCCTCCCAAATTCAAAAACAGCTACCGCAATTGGATGGAGAACATCAAGGATTGGTGTATTTCAAGGCAGCTTTGGTGGGGGCATCGCATTCCTGCGTGGTATGCGCCCAATGGTGAAATTGCTGTAGCAAAAACCGAAGAGGAGGCTTTGGCTATTTTTCAAGTCGCACAACCTGATCTTACACTTGCCGAAATAAAACAAGACCCGGATGTGTTGGATACATGGTTTTCTTCCTGGTTGTGGCCCATTAGTGTATTTGATGGTTTTTATTCCGAAGAAGAAGTAGGGTATTATTATCCAACCAATGATTTGGTCACAGCTCCTGAAATCATGTTTTTCTGGGTAGCGCGTATGATTATTGCGGGATACGAGTATCGTGGAGAACTGCCTTTCCGCAATGTCTATTACACCGGTATTGTGCGCGACAAGCAAGGCCGAAAAATGAGCAAATCATTGGGTAATTCACCCGATCCTTTGGAACTGATGAAGGTCTATGGCGCGGATGGTGTGCGTGTTGGTATGCTATTGTCCTCACCTGCCGGAAATGATCTTTTGTTCGATGAAGGCTTATGCGAGCAAGGCCGCAATTTTGCTAATAAGATTTGGAATGCATTCCGATTGGTAGATTCATGGAAAGAAAAATGTACCACTGAAGGAGTGCCTTCTGAGGCCGCAAAGGTTGCTGTTCAATGGATGGAGAATCGATTGGACATGGTGTTGAATCAACTCAATGATGACTACGACAAATTCCGCATCAATGAGGCATTGATGAATACGTATAAACTCGTTTGGGACGACTTCTGTGCGTGGTATCTCGAAATGGCGAAACCGCCGTATGGCACTTCAATTCATCAGGAGACCCTGAATGCCACAACACGTATCTTCGAAAAATTACTCCAAGTGTTGCATCCTTTTATGCCTTTTATCACTGAAGAAATTTGGGGGCATTTAGCTCATCGTGAACCCGGTACCGGAAGCATTTGTGTTGCTCCATGGCCACAGACGAAGGCTGTCAATGAAACCATGCAACAAAACTTCGAGCATTTTGCTGAGGTCGTCAACAACGTGCGAAACATCCGAAAGTCGAATCAAATCGCCAATAAAGACGCCGTGGAGTTGTTGGTGATTGCCAATGAAAATCACGACAAATCGTTTGATGGGGCATTGCAGCATTTGTGCAACATAAGCGCATTGCAGTATGTGCATGAAAAGGTGTCTGGTGCATTTGGATTCATCGTGGGTGGCAATGAGTACTTTGTACCCTTTACTGCCAATGTGGATGTGGAAGCGGAGCGCAAAAAGCTCCAAGATGATCTCGAGTATACCCGCGGATTTTTGAGCTCAGTGAAGGCCAAGCTCAACAACGAAAAATTCGCGAACAATGCACCTCCTCAAGTATTGGAAGGAGAAAGAAAAAAACAATCCGATGCGCTTTCAAAGATCAAAATGTTGGAAGAGAAGTTAGCCACATTGAACTAATAATTTAAATAATATACCGATGATTCCCGTGTCTCAACCATTGCCCGCAGTAGGCACACCAGCACCAGCATTTACGCTCACCCGTGTTGATCGCACTGATGTGCAATTGAGCGAATATCTTGGTAAACGCGTCGTGCTTAATATCTTTCCGAGCATCGACACATCTACCTGTGCTATGTCAGTGCGACGATTCAATCAATTGGCCGCACAATTGACCAATACTGTAGTTCTGTGCATAAGCAAGGATCTGCCTTTTGCTCAAAAGCGTTTTTGTGGCGCAGAGGGCATCGAAAATGTAGAAACTTTGAGTCAATACCGCAATACTAGCTTCAGCGATGCCTACGGTGTGGACATTACAGATTCACCCATGCGTGGCCTCATGTCGCGGAATGTAGTGTTGATCGATGAAAAAGGCACCATCATCCATACAGAAGCGTGTGAGTTGGGTCAAGAACCAAATTATGAGGCAGTATTGGAAGTCTTAGCGGTTTAAGTTCTTTTGTCTACATTATAAACGCAAGATGTTTTACTCTTGTGAACTGTTTTGCGTGTCATAATTTTTGTCTGCGCCTTCAAATGGGTTTGTTACAAAACAATAGTTGTGTTCCTATATGTATTGGACAGACTATTTGACAATAATTCATCAAGTCCCCCAAGAAAAGGGTTTTTATGATTGTAATCATGTCATCTCGTGCAATTGCTTGGGTAAATTTCGCAGCGCAGTTCATCAGAATGGCGGTTAAAATTAATAAAATGAAAAAGTCTATATTTAGTGTTGTATTAGTGATTTTTGCTCAAGCCTGTTTCGCTCAGCTTTCTGAATCATGGCATACTACCTACAACGGTCAGGGTGATTTTACAGATCGTTACACTTGTATGATTGTGGAGGGTGGTTTTGTTTATTTGGGCGGTTCCACCCAATCGGCTGACCAGAATCAAGATTTTCTGGTTGCAAAAACCGACCTCGACGGCACCTTACTTTGGAGAAAACAATTTCATGGAACAGGAACAGGTCCTGACGAGTTCAAGGCCATCGCACGATTCAACGACAAAATCATTCTTGGAGGTTATGGAAATTCGATCGGCGTTGGAAACGACTATTACACCTCTTGTTTTTCGTTGGATGGCGATAGTTTATGGACATCGGTATACAACGATCCGTTTTTTAATCAATACGATGAGCCAAACGACTTAGCGGTGGCCAGTGATGGTAGTATTTATCTCACAGGGGAGAGCGATGGTGATGTTACCTTCATCACCAACCACGATTATTTA
>JAIYCK010000383.1 GCA_027488055.1 Flavobacteriales bacterium
AAAATAAAATGTAAAATAGATCGCGGCCGCAATGAGCAATACGACAACCAACCAAATCTGCTGTTTGACAGGCGTACCATTGGGATGAAGTAGCATGGAGCCATCGATCTGATATACCACGGGGTCGTAGATGCCAATGGCTTCAAAGGGATCCCAAAGGAGAATTGTATATAAAAAATCGACAAGCGGAATGAAGGCATTGTTGAGATGCTCTTGAGCGGATTGCGCTGGTATGAAGATGGAGAGTTCTTCTATTTCGCCCGTGAGGAATTGTACCCGTATTTCTTGCGCGACTCCTTCTTGCAATCCATCGCATTTCAACTGATGCAAACCACCTTGTTTTGCTGTCCATTGGACGTGATCGACCTGTGAACTGTCGAGCAAAAGGGTGATGCGCCCATCGCCTGGATCGGTACTCAGGTTTTCAACGAGGTAGGTTGTTTGTCCGAAACTCACAAGAATACTTGTAAGGCCAACCAACACCAATAAGAATCTGAGATTATTCAATGATTTTACCATCGCGCATTGCAAGTTTTCGATCCGACATATTGGCCAATTCTTCATTGTGTGTAACGATGATAAAGGTTTGATTGAATTGCTCACGCAATGTGAAAAAGAGCTTGTGAAGTTCCTTGCTATTGGCGGAATCTAAATTGCCTGAAGGTTCGTCTGCAAAAATGACATCCGGCTTATTCATCAATGACCGTGCGACGGCCACGCGCTGTTGTTCGCCACCGCTCAGCTGAGAGGGTTTGTGTTGCGCTCGATGGGACAATCCCAAAAAATCGAGTAATTCAGTGGCTCGCGATTGAGCTTCATTGGCGTCTGTGCCTGCGATGTAAGCAGGAATACATACGTTTTCAAGAGCAGTGAATTCGGGCAAAAGATTGTGAAACTGAAAGATGAACCCGATGTGTTTGTTGCGGAATGAGGCCAATTGCCGTGCGTTCAATTGATCCATGGCTTGTCCATTGATCTGAAATTGGCCCTTATCCGGACGGTCGAGCGTTCCTAAAATATGTAACAGTGTACTTTTCCCTGCACCAGATGCACCCACAATCGAAACGATCTCACCTTTGACAATTGTGAGATCAACTCCTTTGAGCACTTGTATGTCACCGTAGTTTTTGGTTATTCCTTGAGCTTCTATCATGCTTATTCACGCCTTTCTTAGCTTGGCTAAGTAAATGCAAAATGCGATGATTTAATCTGTACGTGGATAAATTGGTCATATCTCGCACCAATTCGAATGTTCTAAAAAGTGCTGTGCACTAGCGGATCAAATTCACATGACCTTCGAAAACGCGCTCGCTGTCGGAGTTCTTGAGTTGCACCTCGATGCGCCAGTTGTAAGCTTCATCCTTACCGTAGTATTCGCCGTCACGCACATCACCTGTCCAAGCCATATAAGGATCATCTGTTTGAAAGATGACCACGCCCCAGCGATTGAAAATTTCGAATTTATAATGTTCGATAAATGGAACTCCACTTAGCAAAGGTAAAAACACTTCATTGATGCCATCGCCGTCTGGTGTGAATGTATTTGGAACAAAAACCTGGAAAATATCCTCCACCACGAGCACCTCTTGAGCAGAACTCACGCAGCCATGTTCATTGGTTACCGTGAGGGTAGTGGTCCAAAGTCCGGCCTGCGGATAGGTGTGTTGAATAATGGGCATACCTGCGCGCACATCTCCATCACCAAAGTTCCATTCCCATGTAAATGCATCGAAGCTATTGTCCACAAACAGGAAAGTTGGATCCCAAATGTTGGTCTCATCTGGCGATGCATAGAAGTTTGCAATGGGTAGGTTGAATACATTGATATATTCCTCTACAACCAGAGTATCTATGCAACCTTGGTCGGTTGTAGCAATCAATGAAATATCATAGACACCAGGCTCTGTATAGGTATGTGCTGGCTGGGGAACCGTGGTTTGAGTGCCATCGCCCAAATCCCATTGATAATTGTCTGCGCCGGTGCTGATGTTTTCAAAGGCCACATCCAATGATACACATCCTTCAAGCGGACTTGCTCCAAGGCCTAGCACAGGCAATGGATGGATGGTATATGTTGAAGTTGCATTGGAAAGACAACCATAGGCATTATTAGCGATCAATTCCACATCGTAACTGCCCACTTCATCAAATAAGAATGAGAGGTTGTTATTGTCACCGATGAAATTATTGTTGACATACCATTCATATCCTGTGGCATAAATTGAGGCATTGATAGCTTGCACATTTTGCGGAAAGTAGCAGCTCTCAAATGAACTCAACACAAAAGCGGCAGTAGGCTGCGGAGCTACGATGATACTTAGCTCAAAGGTGTCAGCGCACAATTGCAAATCTTGGGCGATCATTTGCACTGTCATTAGTTGCGCATCTGCAGATGTATTGATATATGTGTGACAGTCGTCAGGTGAACTTGACGTGTTACCATCACCGTAATCCCATGTGTAAAAGACGCCTGCATTGGTGGTATTCGAAAAGCAAACTTCATAAGGGCTGCACCCCAATTGATCGGGTACGGTGAATTGAGCTGCAGGTCCTGGGAAAACCACAAAAGGATGTGACACAGTAGTAGAACAAAGATTATCATTCACCCCTGTCATGGTAACGATGTAGTTCGAACCACTAGTATATTCATATGTTGGAGAGGAGACCTCGGAGGTTCCACCATCGCCAAAGGTCCAATACACCTCAACAGCAGTTCCTAATTCCGGCACAAATGTGACTTCATTGTTTGCGCAAATATTCGGCACATTGGTGCTAAAATCAATGTCCGGGGAATCAAAAACGACGATAGAGACTTGTGCGGTATCATAACTGCACCCATTGTCCACATATTGGTAAATGGTATATTCACCAACGGGATACGTTTGAGTCGGATTGTCGTTCGCTGTGAAGGTGTTATTACCTAAATTATAGGAAACCTGATTGCCTCCATCGCTATAATCAGTGAAGGTCACCTCCAATGGCTCGCAACCTTCTGTCACACTTGTATTGAAGAATGCCGTAACGGTATTGGGCAAAACGGTGATCGTTTGATATGCAGTGTCAAGTCCGCACTCATTGCTCAAATAAAGGGTGATGATGTAATCAGTGGCCACCGTGTCTGTAAAGAAAACATGGAAGTCGGGTTCTTCTAAAGTGGAGGTAGTATTGTCGCCAAACTCCCAAAGGAAGGTGTCTGGAAGTCCGACGCTGGTATTATTAAATTGCACGACAAATGGCGAACAGTTGACGTTCAAGTCGGTGCCAAAGCCAGCTACGGGCTGAGGTAGCACCGTGACCTCTGCATCGTCTGTTGATACTCCACAAAAATTGGTTGCTGTCAAACTGATTGGATA
>JAIYCK010000165.1 GCA_027488055.1 Flavobacteriales bacterium
ACGTCCCTTTTGCACAATTGATCTCAAAATCCAATTGATTGGCAGATACTTGGTTGATTTTAAAGTCATTGACAAATATTGGAACCGCGGGAATAATGATATCCTGGCCTTTTCGCGCCGCCATATAGGCCCGCTTGCCATCGACTTGTTTGGCGCTGTAAACCGGAGGTCGTTGCCACGTTTCGCCTACAAATGATAGCCTTGTGGATTCGATCAACTCCGGTGTCACATGGTCGATGGATAGTGGATGCTCTGGCTCGGTCTCCAAGTCATAGGTGGGAGTGGTGTATCCCAAAATGATGCTTCCAGTGTAGACCTTTTCACCTGACTGAATGTCGTCGATGAGTTTGGTGTATTTGCCCGTGCAAATGGTGAGCAAGCCTGTAGCAAGCGGATCCAGCGTACCTGCATGACCTATTTTGAAGCGTTGATCATGTCCGTGTTCATTGGGTGGCAAGGCTGGCATGTTATTGCGCACATAGGCCTTGATGCGATTAAGTACATCGAAGCTGGTCCAACCCAAAGGCTTGTCGATCAGTAAAAATGCTCCCGTAGCGAATTCATCGCGGGTGGCAAATGCATTGGGTGTGGGCAGCGTCAGTTCATTTTTCATGCGGTCGCGAAATTACGAAGTCCGCAGCCAAGACATCATAGCTTTGTAGCATGGACATCGAAATATTTCGCACCTATGTGCTTGCCAAAAAAGAAGTGACCGAAGAAACGCCTTTTGGACCCGATACCCTTGTATATAAAGTGATGGGAAAGGCCTTTGCACTGTGCAGCATCGACGACTTTCAGAGCGTCAATCTCAAATGCGATCCCGAAAGAGCCATCGATTTGCGTGAGCGCTACACGGGCATCCAACCAGGTTATCACATGAACAAGAAGCATTGGAACACCGTGTCCTCGGATGGATCTGTTCCTCCTGGTTTATTCTTTGAACTGATCGATCACAGTTATGACTTGGTGGTGTCTGGGTTGCCAAAAAAGGATCGTGCAAAACTTCAGTTGTAGTGACAATAAGTGACCCCTCTTTCGTTCATACATTTGATGAGCCTGATGATAGTGAATTGATTTAGGCCGCGCAAAAACTTATTTTTTAGAACTCACACATCTCGACTATGTACGAACCGGTGAAATTTAAACGCATGCAGGAATTGGCCGCTGAACTGAGCGATCGATTGGAACAATTGGAATCAGGTCATTTAACCAAAGACCAATTGGAACACCTCACTGATCATAGCCGTGAACTATATGAACGACTGGTGGTGTTGCGATTCAAGGCCTACGATCAAGAGGCAAAGCCTGCAGCAGTTGAAGTAGAAGCTCCCCAGGTCGAATCAACGCACGTTTCCACTCCCGAAATAGGCGATAATCCAATGGAAATGCCTTCATTCCGTATCACCCTTCCAGACTCAACACCCACCAATGAGCAACCAAGCGCAGTGGAGGTAAAGGAGCCGGAACACGATCCGCGCCAGGTGTCGCTAATTGATGCCATCGAAGAAGTGAGCAAAAGTGCAGAAGAACCTGTGGTAAATATCCAAGATACCATTGCACAGGCCCAGCGCAATGCCGGTCAAAGTTTGAATGATGTCCTGACCCAGCAAATGGTTCACACCGAAAGCATCGGGCATCGCATGGAGCACACTCCGATAGCCGATTTAAAAAAGGCCATTACGCTCAATCAACGCTTCCAATTTTCTCGTGAATTGTTCAAGGGCAACAACCAAGACTACGAAATGGCGATCGACAAACTCAATACTTCTTCACGCGAAGAGGCAATGACACATTTGGATGCGCTTCGCAACCGATACACATGGAACAATGAGGCTGCGGTGACCCATGACTTCATGGAGCTTGTAACCCGTCGCCACGCATAATTCGCGCCCCGTTGAGACTCGTCCTTGTCCCCACACCGATCGGCAATTTGGAAGACATCACGCTTCGTGCATTGCGCGTGATGAAGGAGTGTGATGTGATCTTGGCCGAAGACACACGCGAAACCAAAAAACTGATGGCTCATTATAATATTGATAAGCCTGTCAGCAGTTTTCATCTCAACAACGAACACAAGATATTGCGCTCTACCATTGAGCGCATCCGCATGAATCAATGCACTGTCCTGGTCAGCGATGCAGGCACTCCTGCTATCAGCGATCCCGGCTTTTTATTGGTGCGCGAGTGTATTCGCGAAGGCATAGAAGTAGAATGTTTGCCCGGTGCCACAGCCTTCGTTCCCGCCATTGTGATCAGCGGCTTGCCTTGCGAGTCGTTCATTTACGAAGGTTTTTTGCCACACAAAAAAGGCCGTGAAACGCGCTTCAAAAAAATGGCCGTTTCGGAACACACTACTGTCTTGTATGAAAGCCCTCACCGACTGATCAAAACACTGGAACAACTGGTGCAATTCTGTGGCTCAGATCGCGCTATTTCTGTGAGCCGTGAGCTCTCCAAAAAATTCGAAGAAACTGTTCGCGGCAGCGCGCAAGAAGTGCTCACTCATTTCCAAACACATGAGCCGCGAGGCGAGTTTGTAGTGGTTGTGGGAGCGGCTTAGTTGAAGCCCGGTGATAACTAGCACCGCATCGTCCGCGCTCAATATAAAGGAGCTTCAAATCTTTGTCGTTCTCATTACTACAAAAATGCTTTAATCGATTACTGCCCTAATTCAGAGCAATTCGATGGATTCAAAATATCCCTCTCTTTTCATCGTTCTTCGATCGCTAACAGACCATTCGTGCAATTGAACATGAAACACATTATCTTCACATCGTAAATCCTTTGAAAATTAATTTCACTCTTAAATGCTCTTTTTTTGATGAAATATTCTACCTTTTTCTTTGGCATATGCATTTGCATTGTCTTCTTCCAATCTTGCATGATCGAGAAGCGCGTTCACCGAAAGGGCTATCATTTAAATTGGGTAGGTCAAGGCTCTGAAAAACCAAAAACACTTGCATATAATGTCGAGACAAGCTCTCGAACAGAAGTGACGAACATTCAAACGGACAGCGCAGTCGTATGCGAAATTGAACAAGCGAGTGCACATCCATCGCAATTTCAGGCTCAGAAAACAATCACGCTTGAGAAAAAAGACAATGTCTCAACATCCGCGCTCAAAACGAAGACTCGTAAGCGCACTGCACGATTTCAAATACCATTCGAACAGTTAAGCACACCTCGTGAAAAACTCGCCAATTCCGAAATAGAAGGAGATACCGAACAAACTGTCGTGCAACGGCTTAATGAGTTAGCCATATTCGCAGTGATGCTCGCCATCATCGGACTTTTTGTGGGGGGTGGACTTGGTATATTGACTGGTGCTTTTGCCATTTTATTTGGAGCTATCTCTTTGAAGCAGATCCGTAACCATCCTGAAAAATACAGTGGAGAAGGCATGGCAATCGCGGCTATTTATATCGGATTGTTCGGGTCTATTCTTTTCAGCCTTTTGGCCGGAATTTTACTTGGTAAATTAATTAGTTCTTATCTAATATAGATAGAATACCAAATGGATAAATACCAATAAATGCTCACAACCCATCCAATAGGAGGACTGAGAATTTAACTGTCCTACATTTTTCGGATGGATGAGGTCTCAATGTAAATATTGAATGCATTAGACTTCGAATCGCTCCAGCGGTGGAACAATGGTAAAGTCAATCGCTGCGCAGCTGTGACAATCAATGCTTAAAATGCCTCACTCCTGTGGTGTACATGGCTACTCCGTTGGCGTTGCAATAATCAATACTCAATTGATCTTTGATGGAACCGCCGGGCTGAACCACAGCGGTAATTCCTGCCTTCTTAGCAATTTCTACACAATCAGGGAAAGGGAAAAAAGCATCGCTGGCCATTACGGCATCTTGGAGATCAAAGCCAAACACTTGTGCTTTGTGGATGGCCTGATGCAAGGCGTCTACACGCGAGGTTTGACCGGTCCCCCCCGCGCACAATTGGCCATTCTTGACCAAAATGATCGTATTGCTCTTCGTGTGTTTGGCCAACTTTAAAGCGAACTCCAAATCCGACAATTGCGCATCGGTAGCATTCGCCACGGTCACTTGATTAAAGTCAGTGCGATCTTCCATCGAAGTGTCCCGATCCTGCCAAATGTACCCATTTAGCAAAGAACGCAAGGTGGTGGCTGGGAATGAACATGGTTTTTGAACCAACAGGATACGATTTGCTTTGGACTGTAGTATCGTCAGCGCCTCCGACTCATAAGCTGGTGCAATGACCACTTCGCAAAATAGGGGATTGATCAATTGTGCTGTCTCCCGATCGATCATTCGGTTGGCAATGAGTATGCCGCCAAACGCAGAAGTAGGATCGCATGCCAACGCATCCGTGTATGCCGCCGCAATGGTCGGACGCGATGCAATGCCACAAGCATTGTTATGCTTGAGAATGGCGAAAGTGGGCTCGGAATCTGCAAATTCAGCCATCAACTGCACTGCGGCATCCACATCCAATAGATTGTTATATGACAATTCTTTGCCATGTAACTTGTCGAACAATTCGGACAGATCTCCATAAAAACGACCCTTCTGATGAGGGTTTTCGCCATATCGCAAAACTGAAGCATTTTGTTCAGATACTTTCAATGCACCTTCCTCTGTGCCTAAGAAATATTGAAAGATCTTTCCATCGTAATGCGATGACACATCGAATGCAGCCATCGCCAATTGGCGGCGCTCCTCGAGATTACTTTCGCCATTTTGATGGGTCAATATGCGCTCCAACTCCGCGTATTGATTCATGGAGGCAACGATCACTACATCGTTGTAATTTTTGGCAGCTCCACGAATCAGTGAAATGCCTCCGATGTCAATTTTTTCAATAACATCTTCATGCGATGCACCGCTGGCTACTGTTTGTTCAAAAGGATACAAGTCCACAACCACACAGTCGATATCGGGGATGCCATACTCAGCGACTTGCGCTCGATCCCCTTGATCCTCCCGGCGATTGAGAATGCCACCAAAAATCGTTGGATGCAAGGTTTTGACCCTTCCTCCCAAAATGCTCGGAAATCCTGTAAGTTGATCCACAGGAACCACGGGCAAACCCAATGCCTCAATAAACGCTTGTGTGCCACCCGTGCTATACATGGTAATGCCCTGAGCAGCCATGGCGCGCACAATGGGCTCTAAGCCTTCTTTGGAATAAACAGAAAGCAATGCAGAGGTGATTTTTTTGGTAGCCATGCCGGATCTTGATTTGGAATTTGGATTCGAAGGTAATTCAAGATCTTTGTTTGCAATCCATTATTGGATTCTGATTTATCAGGATCACTTGTGTAAGGAATGACACTTTTGCCATTATAATATTAAAACCTCTAAAATTTAAAATCAAATTATCCTTGTCGTTTTCATAGTTGATTAATGAGCTGAGTCATCCCTTTTGCCTATCGGTCGCATTATTCACTCGTTTTATCAGGTATACAAATCATGAATACAATCTGATATTGGTCAGTTTTAAAAAAGACTTTCCAAAAAAAGCTATTAATGGTATACCTTGTGCTTGAAAAATTTAATTGGAAGCGAATTTTTAATATTTTGCTTTTTGCTGATGCGCAAGTAAACAACTATTTCTATCA
The DNA here is from genome assembly GCA_027488055.1 of Flavobacteriales bacterium. Taxonomy (GTDB): domain Bacteria; phylum Bacteroidota; class Bacteroidia; order Flavobacteriales_D; family Sanyastnellaceae; genus CANHSF01. Next base: position 5,606 of record JAIYCK010000165.1, read on the forward strand.
ACCTTCCATCCTAATTGTTTCTAGCAATCCTCATATTCACGCTAATACGTGCCAGCCCATGAAGCTATTTATCCAAAATATGGTGAGTCTCCGCTGCAAACTTTTAGTGAAGTCCGAATTGGAAAAATTAGGCCTCAATTATTCCTCCATTGAGTTGGGCGAAGTCCTTTTGAAGGAACCAATCACGGTAGAGCAGAAAGCCGCATTGACGCTGTCACTCCACGATTCTGGATTAGAAATTATGGACGATAAGAATACCATTCTCATCGAAAAAATAAAGAACATCGTTGTCGAGATGATCCATTACACCGACGAGCTTCAGAACATCAATTTTTCTACTTTTCTGAGTGATAAACTGAAAAAAGATTATCATTTCATGTCTGAGTTGTTTTCCAAGACCAAAGGTATCACCATTGAGCATTTCATCATTCTCCATAAAATCGAGAGGGTCAAAGAATTGATCATCTATGACGAGTTGAACCTCACTGAAATCGCTCATAAAATGCACTACAGCAGTGTAGCCCATCTCTCTCACCAGTTCAAAAAAGTAACTGGTCTCACGCCCTCTTATTTCAAAAAAATCAAAAAAAGAGTCCGTACCAATATTGAAGACATTTGAATGGTTTTTACTATTGGAATGATATAACATATTGCCTCAATTGTGTAACATGGATCATTAGGCCCAACGTCACCTTTGTGCTCTAAAAGCGACACGAGCTGATCGCCTGAGCAGACCGAAGATGATACACAATGAAATTTTACAAAATCACATAATGGATGCAATTCAGTGGGAACCTGTTTTGCGCGCTACCAAAATCATCGTGGATGTGAAGGATGGCATTGTGACCCTCACCGGCCACGTCAGCAGCTTCCCACAAAAGTTGGAAGTTGAACAGGTCGTCAAACGCATTGCTGGCGTAAAGGCGATCGTTGAAAAAATCGATGTCAAACACGAGGACGGATGGAAGATGCTAGATGATGAAGACATTGCAACCGCTGTATTACAAACCCTTGAATGGAATTGGAAAATTCCGAAAGAAAGGATCAAAGTCAAAGTAGAAGATGGTTGGGTATATCTCGAAGGGGAGCTCCTCTGGAACTATCAAAAGCTAGAGGCCGTGCAAGCCATACTGCGCATTGAGGGCATCAAAGGGGTGACCAACAACATCGTTTTGCACTCCCGCGAGCAAGACACCATTGAAAAGAAAAGTATCGAACAACAGATCCAACAAAGTTGGGCTTTGCAATCATGCAATGTGGATGTAAATGTGATTGGCACGAACGTTTCCTTGATTGGCACTGTTGGTTCCATCTATCAAAAAGAGGAAGCCGGGCGCATTGCTTGGAACACTCCAGGTATATGGTCAATGGAGAATAAATTAATCATTAAACCCTCTTATAAAATGGCATTCTGATAGGCTGAATTGGGGTTCAAATAAAGACAACATACCTATGAAAAAAGTACTGATCGCAATCGATTATTCGCCGCTGGCGCAGCAAGTTGCTGAACAAGGGCATGCACTCGCCTTGGCGCTTGGCGCGAAGGCCACCATACTGCACGTGATAGATGATGCATATAATTATACCACCACTGTATACGACCCCATCATGGGCTTTGCGGGGTTCAGTCAGCGTGACTATGATACCACTATTCCAATTGATACCATCGAAGAAGAAGCAATGGTGTACTTACACAAAACCAAACTATATCTCAAAGACACGACATTGGAAACACTCATCATCAAAGGATCTATTGCCGAGACCATTTTGGATACAGCCAAAAACACAAGCTCCGATTACATTGTGATGGGCACCAATAGCCGCAGCGGTATTGCTGAGTTCTTCTTAGGAAGCACCGCACATACCATGCTTCAACGCTCACATATTCCACTTTTCATAATCCCTTCACACCATGAATAATCTCGAACATCTCGAAAAAGGCACCGCTCACATTATTGTAGAGATTATAGAATACGCTCTCGACGCAATCGTGAGCAAGACCATCGTAAAAAAAACAACTGGAAATATTACAGCCACTTCGGTTGCAACGGGCGAAGAAATGAGCGAACTCGAAAGTCCCTTTGATACCTATGTTCAAATCATTGATGGCATTGCTAAAATTAGGGTCAACGACAACATAGTGATCTTGCGCAAAGGAGAGGGCATGATCATTCCTGCGCACTCGCGTCACAGCTTCCAAGCAGATGAACAATTCAAAATGCTTACCACCGTGATCAAGAGTGGCTATGAAGAATAGTGCTCACATAGCACCCAAAAAAAAGTCACACCCATCAGAATAAAAAAATCGATGGAATAAAAAATTGCATCCAACAAGAGGGCAGAAAAACACCGATGGAGAGGGATAAAGGCAGCCAAAAAACTAATAACTCAACAAATTATACGCACATCATGATCACAGTAACCAAACATGGAGTCGTACTCGATAAAACCGCACACACCTTTGAGAAAGAAGGTGTATTAAATCCTGCCGTCATCAAGGTGGGCACTGTGATCCATATGTTTTATCGGGCGGTGACAAAAGGCAACTATTCAACCATTGGATACTGCACACTGTCTTCCCCCACCGAAGTGGCTAGTCGCAGCGATGTGCCAATACTCTTTTCAGAGTCGGAATTCGAGTGTCAGGGGTTAGAGGATCCACGCATTGTGTACTTCGATGGATTGTATTACATGACTTACACGGCTTACAATGGCAACAACGCCTTGGGCGCCCTGGCTACCTCTCCCGATCTCGTCGACTGGACCAAACATGGCGCCATTGTACCCAAAATATCCTATGCCGATTTCAAACATTACACCGATGGTACAGGGAGCATCCATGAAAAATATGCGCGCTTCAATGCCTACCAAAAAAGCCATGAACATAATGGGATGCACGTGTATATGTGGGATAAAAATGTAGTCATCTTCCCTCGAAAAATCGAGAAAAAGATTTATTTCCTACACCGCATCAAACCAGATATTCAAATTGTAGCAGGCGTTTTGGATTTGAATGAATTGACAAATGAATTCTGGCAGAATTATTTCCTTCAATTTCTGCCGCACATTGTGATGTCACCAAAATTCCCGCATGAAGTGAGTTACATCGGTGCCGGCTGCCCGCCAATTGAAACGAAGGAAGGTTGGTTGATCATATATCACGGCGTGCACGATACGATCGATGGTTATGTGTATTGTGCTTGTGCCGCACTGCTCGATATCAACGATCCATCTATTGAGTTATCGCGCTTGCCCTATCCGCTCTTCGTGCCTGACCAATCTTGGGAACTATCGGGAGAAGTAAATAACGTGTGTTTCCCCACAGGGGCCATCATTGAATATGATCGGTTATATATCTACTATGGCGCTGCCGATGAGCGCATTGCAGTTGCATCGGTTAGCCTAACTGAATTGACACAAGAATTGAAGTATTACCAACACTCACATTGAAATGTACAGATCCGTCGAACATGCTCCCAATGAGTTGAGCAATCTCCTTTCGCTTTGGGGGATTCAAAAAAACAAAAGCTTATCCTCACAGAACGAATTCCCTCTTGACCAACCAGAGGTGTTGTTCATTACCTCGCTGCCGCCAAGAGAATGTGGGATTGCATCCTATTCTCAAGATCTCCTCCGGGCAATAGATGATCATTTTGAAAATGGCTTCAAGAGCGTGGTGTGCGCGCTGGAAACAGATCTCGAGCAACCAGCATATACAAAAAAGCCACTTCTGATTTTGAATACCGATCAATTCGATTCTTATCTGCAAGCGGCTCAGCAAATCAATGATAACAAAAACATTCGATTGGTTGTCATTCAGCATGAATTTGGATTCTTTGCTGCCCAAGAAGAAGGTTTTAGGCAGTTTATTCAAACCATCGAGGCACCCATCATATTTGTATTTCACACGGTGCTGCCTAAGCCATCGAAGGAACTCACAGAAAAGGTTCAACACATGTCTCAACGCGCTGCCTCCCTCATTGTGATGACCACCAATGCGCGAAACATACTGGTCGAAGAATACGATGTTCCAATCGATCATGTTTTAGTCATACCGCATGGCACGCACCTTGTTTCGCACGCTAATTTGACGGAAAAAAAACAAAGGCTCCAATTAAATGACCGACAAATTCTGTCCACGTTTGGGTTGATCAGTTCGCAAAAAAACATTGAAACCACTTTGTATGCTATTCCGGAGATTGCAAAAAAACACCCAAGCGTGTTGTTCTTGATCCTTGGCAAAACCCATCCTGTCATCATCAAACAAGAAGGCGAAAAGTACCGCCATTCCTTGGAAAAAATTGTGGATGAATTGCATATCGGAGCGCATGTCCGGTTCGTAAATGAATACTTACCCATCGCCGATTTGTTGGAATACTTGCAGCTCACCGACGTCTACTTATTTACCAGCAACGACCCGAATCAAGCCGTGAGCGGAACCTTTTCCTACGCACTGAGCAGCGGTTGCCCAGTGATCTCTACGCCGATCCCACATGCAAAGGAATTACTGAATGAAACCAACGGTGTATTCATTGATTTCGAAAACCATGCACAACTCGCTCAAGCGGCCATCGCACTATTGGATGATAAAGAAAGAAGAGCCTCTATTTCCTCCGCGAGTTTGCAAAAAATGGCCTCCACTGCTTGGGCCAATTCGGCCATCGCTCATGTTGTCCATTTTCGAGAAATAATGAAGGATGATAGCCCACTGCAATATCGAATACCAGCCTTGAACTTGAAGCACGTGCGCCAGATGACAACCCCCATTGGTATTATTCAATTTGCAAAAATATCGACTCCCGACTTGTCCACTGGCTATACACTGGACGACAATGCCCGGGCACTCATTGCGGCCTGCCAATGTTATGAACGATCTAATAATCCGAATGAATTCGGCGCCATCAAAACCTACTTGGAGTTCTTAGAACGTTGCTTGCAACCCAATGGTATGTTTTTGAATTACGTGAACTCCGATTTGGAATTCACGAGTCAAAACAATCATGAAAACTTGGATGACTCCAGTGGACGCGCTGTATGGGCTTTGGGGTATGTGGTTTCATTGCGCTCCACGATTCCCGATAGTCTGTATGAGCGAGCCAATACCTTGCTTGAAAAAGCGCTTCCGAAAATTGACCGCATCTATTCGACCCGCGCCATGGCCTTTATCATCAAAGGACTATTTTATCAGAACAAACCTGAGAATATGTCCACCTTACAAATTTTTGCCAATCGATTGGTCCAAATGTTCAAACACGAAAGAAGTGACGATTGGGTTTGGTTTGAAAACTACATTACCTATGGAAATAGCAGTCTAGCAGAAGCCATGCTGTGCGCCTATCAATGCACGCACGATGTGCAATACAAACACATTGCCCTCGAAAGTTTTGATTTCTTGTTGTCCAAAATATTTAGAAATGGACAAATCAAAGTGATCTCTAACAAGGGTTGGCTTTTTAAAGGAGAAGACTACAATCATGCATTGTGCGGAGAACAGCCCATCGATGTCGCTTACACTCTTTTGGCCTTGGAAAAATTCTATTCAGTCTTTCAGAATCCTGAATACAAAACCAAAGCCATCGAATCATTCAATTGGTTTTTAGGTGCGAATGACCTTCGACAAATCATTTACAATGCCAGCACTGGCGGATGTTATGACGGTCTTGAAGAACACAATGTAAATCTCAATCAAGGTGCAGAATCTACGATCAGTTATTTGCTTGCCCGACTTTCTATCGAACGTATTCATGCTTTGGAAACACCATCAAAGAACAAACGCACTCGTTCAAATGCGAATCCCATGCTAACAAAAGTATTTGCTTCGCAATTGCAAGAATCGGTATAAGCCTGGCACAAAATTGAAGAACCACCTGTGAATGGCGATTTCTAGTTGCCAGCTCCAGCGGCCGAATGAATCTTTTGTCTGATCACTTTTGCATGAATGTCTATTCCACTTCGATTTCCCGCTGAATATTCTACCTTTGTTTTGGTTCTAAATGAAAACAGAATAGAGAGTAAGGAAATGACGAATCCGCTTGTTGATAGCTATTTTACCGATGGTTGCGGTCGGTGTTCGCTCGGCGGCACGCCCGATTGTAAGGTGCATCAGTGGTCAGACATCATGCGATATCTGAGAAGACTTTTGTTGGACTGTGGAATGGATGAAGAACGGAAATGGGGCGTGGCTTGTTATACCTATCAAAAGCGAAACATTGTCGTGTTAGGTGTAACCAAAGATGCCTGCAGTCTTGGCTTTTTTAAAGGATCGCTTATGAGCAATTCGAATGGATTGCTGATTGCCCCGGGTGCGCATTCACAAGCCGCTCGCCAACTCAAATTCACTGATTTGAAAGAGGCCGTCTCTAAAGAAGACATCATCAAAACGCATGTTTTCGAGGCCATCGAAATTGAAAAGGCTGGGTTAAAGGTGGATTTTAAGAAAGTGGATGAAATTGCACTTCCCGCTGAATTGCTCGCTGTATTCGCTCATGACAGCGCTCTGGAAGCTGCTTTCAAGTCACTTACTCCGGGCCGCCAACGTGGCTACATCTTGCATTTTCAGCAGCCCAAACAAGAAAGTACCCGCTATAGTCGCATCGAAAAAGCAAGGCCGAATATTTTGCAGGGCAAAGGCATGAATGATGATTACAAAGCACGGACTAAAGGATGATCTTCAAGCAGCTGCTTGCAAGAAAACGGTCACAATTTCACCCTATGACTCCAACAACAGATGTAATTGATCGATTGGAGAAAGACTCTTATTGGGCAGAAGTTTTACCTTTTTCTTCCGACGCCTTTTTTCGTTTGCCAATCTTGTATTGATATCCCACCATGATCACAAAATCAATTTCTTGTGGTGAGCCGATGAGTCTTCTTTGAATCAAGTAACCGACACTCACAGATTTGCGTTTGTTGACCTCGTAATTGGCCTGATTGGTCCAACGCCAATTTTGCCAAGTGCCAAAATCAAAAGACCCTGTGCTATGGAAAAATTCGAACGAAGAGGAAAAGTCCCAGTCCTTGTAACCTCCATATTTTATTTGAAGCCGATTGCGCATCGTGGTGGCTACATCGGCCTCAAACCCAACTGCAGGTGCCAATGACATTTGCCAACGAGGGGCGTAACTGAAGATCCACTCACGCCATTTCTTTTTGAAACCCAAACCGATTTGGAAACGATTTCGCATTTCCCATTGACCATCGCTGTCGGCCAATCCTGTGCGATAAGCAAGGCTTACTTGAACCGCTGAGTGGATATTGTACTGTGCCCCTAGGTCTAAAAATACTCGGCTCAGTTGCGAAATATTTTCATTGAAACGCATTTCGGGCACTGCTTTAAACTCCCATTTTTTGGAGTAGTCCCAGGCAAATCCCGTCTCGGCCCACAATCCAGCATCTTTGTATTGAGCCCAGATCGTTTGCGCACACAAACAAAAAATAAGTGTCTTAATTATTCGAATCATAGATTCGCATCAAAGGAGCTTGTACTGTTTGCTTTTTCTCGTCGATGGTGACCTTCTGCATAATCACCATCTCCGTCGGATCCAGTATAGTCAATCCTTGCGTGGTATCTCTGCTGTATACATAGATCGTATAATCGCCAGGACGTAAATTGAGAAACTCATATTCTCCTTTGTAATTGGTATAGATACGATCATCGGGCGACACATGATCCCCGTACTGAATAAATACATCGACATCCGCAGCCATGAATGTATCAGCTGGTGCAGGGTTGTATAAAAGATTGCGATAGATCACCTCTACCTTTCCTTGGATGCTTGAGTTACCGCCTTCGCCCGCTTCTTTTTTGCAGGCAGCAAGAAGGAGCACCACCATCATTACACCAGCATATTTCAATGTTGTCATTTGCTTAAGAGTTAAATCCAGCGCTAAAACTTTCGTCTACTTGACCGTCCTGTTCATCATCGAAGAAATAGATTTTTAAGACCGCTGTGTCTCTCAAAAAGTCTATTTTTCCGATCTCCACTCGATTGATTTTCAAACCTGTTCTTTGGGTCAAATCAGCCACTAGTTCCTCTCTTCTTCCTATTTGTATCAAGTCAATTTTTTCGTAGACAATGAGCTTTTGTGACTCGTGGCGCAGGAGCCACACTTTTTCCAAGCCATAGGTCAAAGCGATGATGCTCAAATTGGCAAAAATGAGTTCCGCCAAAGTGATCTTTTTGTTGATCAATGCATTCATTACGCTCATGCCAATGACAATGAAAAGATAGGTCATTTCTTTGATCGGAATGGCGTCGGTGCGGTAGCGGATGATGCCAAATACAGCAAACAAGCCCAGCGCAAAACCCATTTCAACCTTTACGCTTTCCAGCAGATAGCACATCATAAAAATGCTGATACTAAACATAAAGTAGGTAAACAAAAAATCCTTGCGCTTGGCGATGGGATAATAAATCACGCGAACCAAAAGGAAAATGAAAGACATATGAAGTCCCACCAAAATGATGAGTCCAATAAGGTCTTCGGCCTTGAATAATTTGATGTTCCCCAATGGATCAAATTTATCCTTGTTGGGATTGACCTCATCCATGGCTGGAACAGGGATATCGGTTTGCACCCATGTGAAGAAATCACCAAGCGTGTTAAGGAAATCAAATTGCATATGACTGACTGATTTTTTGGATTTTTAAAATTTTCTCTTTGAAATTATTGGACTTCAATTCTGGATAAAGCATCGCCACACCAAGGCAATACTTGCTGATTCCATCGGGCCGCATCAATCGGCTTTTCATATGGCGTATAAACCGAGAGTGCCGATTCTCGCCATCTTGTTTTACCTCTGCGATAACAAATTGTGGCAAATCGATGCGTTTATCCTCATAGTAAAATGCAAGGTCGGTATCCAAGGTTACACGCTCCCCAGCCACAATGTCAACAAGGGTGGTGCGCGTATAGCTATTCCATATCTTGGGCTCTAGATCGGCCACATCATCCGCCTTTCGCCCCACAAAATCGCGGCCGCGATCATCTATTTGTGGCAATATCTCCTCAATTTTAATGCGACTCTTGTAGGTTCTGCCCTTGTTGCTGCGCTCCTTGACTTCTAAATAAGTCGTCAAACTTTCTACGTAA
>JAIYCK010000209.1 GCA_027488055.1 Flavobacteriales bacterium
ATGAAGGCCAAAAAGGATGCAGAAATAGCCTTTGGCAAAGCGATGGCCATACTAAAGGAAAAGAAAGCTTCATTGTTACCAGAACAAAAAAACTTGCTTAAAAACAGCCTTATGCAATATGCAGTATTGCTTGCTGATCAAGGCAACAAGACCGCTGCCATCGAATGGCTTGAGTTTGGACAAGAACACTTCAAAGAAGACCCTGAATTCAAGGTCACCTATGAAACCATCAAAGGTTAAACGACCAAAGACATACTCTCAAAATATTGAAAGGGCGAATGGATATTCGCCCTTTCGCTTTTTGATATAATGATGCATGTCACGAGATGCTTTAGCACTTCGATGTTATCTTTGACACATGAAAACAATAGATCAATCTTTTTCGTGGACAGCCGCGATCAATAAGGGCCTTTTTGTAACTGTATTGAGTGCAATTCTGCTCATTACGCCGAGTTGCACTTCCTCGGAACAAACCGACAGCCACTTGCTGAGCCCGAAGGAAGTCCTTGACAAGAAGACCAATGACCCCAATGTCATCGTAGTCGATGTGCGCACGCCAGAAGAATATGCCGCTGGCCACATTGAAAATGCGCGCCTCATCAATTTCTATGATACCAATTGGTCTGAACAAATGTCGCAACTGGACAAGAATAAGCCTGTCATAGTTTATTGTGCTGTTGGAGGCCGCAGTGGAAAGGCATACGCCACCTTGCAAAAACTAGGATTCAAATCCATTTATGATATGAAAGGTGGATTCGACGCTTGGAAAAAAAATCAACTCCCGATAGCTCACTAATATGAACGCGAAATTCGGCGAAATCATTCAATCACCCACGCCCGTCTTGGTTGACTTTTTTGCCACGTGGTGTGGACCTTGCCAAACACTGGCACCGATACTCAAAGACCTTTCAGCTGAGATGGGCGACACCTTGCGCATCATCAAAATAGATGTAGACAAAAATCCGCAAGTTGCGTCCATCTATCAAGTGCGGTCTGTGCCCACGCTTCTATTATTCCAAGCTGGTGAACTGAAATGGCGCGGCGCTGGTTTAATGACTGTGAGAGAACTCAAAGGAATTATAGCCCAACACAGCGATGCAAAAGTGGATTGAAATCATACGCCAATCTTACGGTGGTTATTGGAACTACCTTTCCAACGAGGTATTGCATCCTCACTGGCACAATTACTTCTATTGGCTTTTAGGACTTAGTCTTGCAACTTGGCTCCTGGAGCTTGCATTTCCTTGGCGCAAAAACCAAGCAGCCATACGTCGTGATTTTTGGCTCGATGCTTTTTACATGCTTTTCAATTTTTTTCTATTTTCATTGATTGGCTTCAGCGCAATCAGCAATATCGGCGTCACTTTTTTCAATGATGCATTGCATTCTATTGGCATACACAACATGGTCCTCATTCAGCTTGAATCATGGCCTGCTTGGTCCCGAATTATCATTTTGTTTTTGGTATCCGACTTCATTCAATGGAATGTGCATCGACTGCTCCATCGAGTGCCTGTGCTCTGGGAATTTCACAAGGTGCATCACAGCGTGCAAGAGATGGGATTCGCAGCTCATCTGCGTTATCATTGGATGGAAAACATCATTTACAAGGCCATCTTATTCATCCCATTGAGCCTCCTTGGATTTGGTATATTGGACATGTTTGCCATGCATATTGTGGCCATTGCCATAGGGCATATCAACCACAGCAACCTCAATATCTCATGGGGTCCATTGAAGTACATTCTCAATTCACCCGCCATGCATATTTGGCACCATGCCGAAACTATACCCAAAGGGAAATATGGCATCAACTACGGTATTAGTTTAAGTGTATGGGACTATTTATTTGGCACAGCGCATGTGCCGCACTCCGGGCGTGACATATCTCTTGGTTTCGCGGATGTAAAAAACTATCCCACTACCTTTTGGAGCCAAGTAGCTGCGCCATTCAAGCGCAAATAGGGCCTTCATCTTGCTTAGAAACACAACAATGCCCGAAAAAGCAATCCGGTGATTTGAGCAGAAGGTTATCTTTGAATTGATAATACTTTAACCAAATTAACCGTATCCAAACCAATGAAAAGAATTTTATTCTCTTTCTTATTTACTTGTGCGAGTGTATTCGCATTTGGACAATCTTTCACCGATGATTTCGAAACCTATGCAGATGGCGATCCCCTTGCAGCCACCAGTGATGTATGGGAAACGTGGACCAGTGCGAATGGCGGCGCCGATGATGCAGATGTCGTTACCACCAATGCACATAGCGGGAGCAATAGTGTGTATTTCTCTTCTACCCTAGCTAGCGGTGGTCCGCAGGATGTGGTATTGCCTTTTCCAGGTGAACTCCAAATCGGTCAGTTCAATTTTGAAATGTGGATGTTTGTAAACACAGGTTCAGGCGCCTATTTCAACTTTCAATCAGAAGATGTGATTGGCACGACATGGGCGGGAGATATTTATTTCACAGCAGAAGGGTTCGCACAATTCACCTCAGGAGGATCGTTGCTACTATCTACCACCTACCCGCAAGGCGCTTGGTTCAAGCTGCGCATGGAAAATGACCTAAGCACCAACACATGGACTGTTTCGATAGACGACACAGTAGCCGGCAGCTATAGCAATGGTGAAACGCAAATCGCAAGCATCGATATTTTTCCACTCCAAGGCAATCAATTCTGGATCGATGATGTTTCCTACGACTTCATTGATTATGCGATTCCCAATCTCAATGGAGCCGTGACGAACATTTTGAATATGGGAGTTGGATTGGCTGGACAAGCTGTTGCGCCTTCTGTCGAAATTCGAAATTTAGGCACCACCCCTATCAACTCGTTTGATGTGAGTATTACTTACAACGGAACAACCTACGACCAAACTGTCTCAGGTGCCAATATCGGATCGCTCGCTTTTGGCATGATCAACTTTATCGAAACTTTTACCTTGGCACCCGGGTCCAATATCGTATCAGCCACCATCAGCAATATCAACGGAATGATGTCGGATGATTTACCCGTGGATGACACCAAAACCATCACAATCAACCCGATTGTGCCCGCTACTGGCAAACGCGTAGTGGCCGAGGAAGGCACTGGCACATGGTGTCCTTGGTGCGTGCGTGGTGACGTGTATATGGATCTACTGACTGAACGTTATGGAGATTTCTTTATTGGTATCGCCGTGCACAATGCAGATCCCATGACAGTAGAAGCGTACGATGCTTCTATCGGCGGAATGATCAGTGGCTATCCAAGCGGTCTTGTAGACCGAGGCGTAGAATACGACCCGTCACAATTTGAAATCCCATTTTTGGAGCGCATCCAAATCGCCCCGAAAGCATTTATTGAAAATGGAGCCTCTTGGGATGCTGCGACGCGCACCTTGAATGTGAGCGCCACTGCAGATTTCCA
>JAIYCK010000260.1 GCA_027488055.1 Flavobacteriales bacterium
CCTTGGTTTTGGTATTGTTTTGAAACAGACACCACGAAACGAAGATTGGCCTTGGTCAATTTCTCCAATGCAAACTGATCGCCTGCTTTGATGCGTTTGGCCAATTCTACTTCCTCTTCGGCCGTGATCAGATCCACACGACCAATCTCTTGCAAGTATTTGTCGAGTGACGCCGTTTCACGGTTGGTCACCTGTTTCGTTATTTTTAACTGTCTCATGCTTTCGTGTTAATTAAACATCTGCCCATCGAGGGGCTTTTTCTCAGTTGTCTGCAGTCTCAGGCTTTGGCAACAACACTTTGCGAGAAAGCTTGTATTTGCCATTTTTCGGATCCTTTCCGATCACCTTTACCTCCAAACGATCGCCTTCCTTCAATACATCACGTACATTATCTACGCGACCCCAGGCTATTTCACTTACGTGCAATAACGCATCTTGTTTAGGCAATATTTCAACGAATGCACCAAATGCTTGAATGTTCTTCACGACACCTTCGTAAATTTCACCTACTTCAATCTGAGCAGGGAAAGCGATGCTTTTCACATTCTTCACAGCCGCATCCAAAGCATCTTTGTTGGTAGCTGCTACTTCAACGATGCCTTTGTTATTCGCTTCAGAAATGGTGATCACTGCACCGGTGGTCTTCTGAATTTCCTGGATTACCTTACCACCTGGTCCGATGACCGCTCCGATGGTGTCAGATGGAATTTCAAACGATACAATGCGTGGAGCATGCGGTTTGTAATCCTCACGTGGCTTATCCATGGTTTTCATCATCTCACCTAGGATGTGCAAACGACCTGCTTTGGCCTGCTCAAGAGCATCCTTGACCATGTCCATGCTCAAACCTTTGATTTTGATATCCATTTGGCAAGCGGTGATCCCTTTGGAAGTACCTGTGACCTTGAAGTCCATATCTCCCAAATGATCCTCGTCGCCTAAAATGTCCGACAAAACTGCATATTTTGAATTATCGCTGTTGGTAATCAAACCCATTGCGATACCCGATACTGGGCTTTTGATTTGCACACCGCCATCCATCAAAGCCAAGGTACCTGCGCACACGGTTGCCATAGAGGACGATCCGTTGGACTCAAGAATATCGCTTACAATTCGGATGGTGTATGGGCATACAGACGCATCTGGAATAACTGGCTTCAATGCGCGCAATGCCAAGTTTCCGTGCCCGATCTCACGACGGCTGGTTGCACGTATTGGACGCGCCTCCCCTGTGGAATAAGGTGGGAAATTGTAGTGCAACAAGAAACGATCTTCGCGAGGCATCACTGCACTGTCAATCATTTGTTGATCCAATTTGGTACCCAAGGTCAACGTCGTTAAACTTTGAGTTTCACCGCGGGTGAAAACACTTGAACCATGTGAACCAGGCAAATAATCTACTTCGGCCCAAATAGGACGAATCTGAGTAGTGCTGCGACCATCTAGTCGCAAACCTTCTTCCAGAATCATATTGCGCATTGCGTCTTTCACACAATCGTGGTGAAGCTTGTGCAACAAAAACTTGTTGGCCGCTTTTTCCTCATCGGTATAGCGTGTATTGAAAGCCGCTTCGATAGCAGCAAATGCTGCACCGCGCTCTTTTTTGCCACTTGGGGTCTTGGCTGCCACGTAATATTGCTGGTAGCACTCGTCCCAAATCGCCTTTTTCATTTCTTCGTTCTTCGGCTCGTGATCGTAGCTGCGTTTCACCGCCGCTTTGCTCACTTGCGCAGCCATATCCACTTGCGCTTGCACCTGTAGTTTGATGGCAGCATGCGCCACTTCCAACGCTTGGATCATTTCATCCTCGCTCACCTCCAACATTTCACCCTCAACCATTACAATGCTATCTGCACTGCCGGCTACCATCAATTCGAGGTCCGATTTGGCTAGATCTTCCCATGACGGATTGATCACCATACGGCCATCGATACGCGCTACGCGCACCTCACTGATTGGGCCATTGAAAGGAATGTCTGAACAAGCCAAAGCAGCGGATGCTGCTAAACCTGCAAGACTATCTGACATGTTTGTTTTGTCTGCGCTGATCAAATTGACAACAACCTGCACGTCCGCGTGAAAATCATCTGGGAACATGGGGCGCAATGCGCGGTCAATGAGACGTGCTACAAGGATCTCATCGTCGTAAGGACGAGCCTCGCGCTTGAAATAACCACCTGGAAAACGACCTGCTGCTGCATACTTTTCACGGTATTCAACCGTGAGTGGTAAGAAGTCAACGCCCTCCTTTGCTTCTTCTGCAGCCACAACAGCTGCAAGGAGCATCGTATCCCCTTGTCGAACAACCACAGACCCGTGAGCTTGTTTGGCCAATTTACCAGTTTCAATGGTAATTGGACGACCATCTCCATGATCTATCGTCTTCGTAACTAATTCGTAATTCATTTGTTTCGAAACTATTAAAATGTATAGCGATAATAAAACACAAAAAGGCAATCACTAGAATTGCCCTTTGTACCTAGCTTTTGCTAGAATTCCAAGTTATTTACGGAGGTCAAGTTCTTTAACTATTGCTCTGTAACGTGTGATCTCGTTTTTGTGAAGATAATCCAACAAACTTCTACGCTTACCAACCAATTTGATCAATGAACGTTGTGTACCGAAGTCTTTCTTGTTGACTTTCAAGTGCTCAGTCAAGTGACTGATACGGAAAGTGAAGAGAGCGATTTGCGCTTCTGCAGACCCGGTGTCTTTCTCAGATTTACCGAATTTGGTAAAAAATTCTTGTTTTTTTTCTTTTGTAAGGTACATGCCAATACTTTTTTAGTGATTATTATGCGATCCTTCGAACAAAAACCATCGCAATGGTTTCTTTTTCAGGGGTGCAAATGTACGTCATAATTTCGCGTGGGCAAAAAGAAATTCACACCGAAAGGCTAATTCATATATTCTCAACTTCACATCACTTTAAAATTTCCATTCCAACATGTGCGCTGATTTCGTTCCTTTGCACCCGTTTTTTTGACCCCATGGGTATTGGCCACATGAATCTAGCTCACCATCTCACTGCTTCTTTCTTTGTCATTGTTGGCGAAGAAGCCGCCCGCCTCCACACGGAGGCCTATGTGGTGGGTGGCTATGTGCGCGACCTCTTTCTGCAAAGACCTGTGACAGACATCGATTTTGTGACCAATGGCGATGGCATTGAATTGGCGCAACGCGTGGCGCGCAGATTGGGGATCAAAAAAGTCGACCACTTCAAGAATTTTGGCACTGCACACTTCAAATTCGATGGCTTTGATCTGGAATTCGTGGGTGCTCGCAAAGAAAGTTATTCCGAAAATTCGCGAAAGCCGCAAGTCACTCCAGGTAACATCGAGGACGACCAGCTGCGCAGGGACTTCACCATCAACGCGCTCGCCATTCAATTGAATCCAGGCCATTTTGGTCACTTGCTCGATCCCTTCAACGGACTGGAAGACCTCGAAAAGGGAGTGCTCCAAACACCACAAGATCCCGATACCACCTTCAGTGATGACCCACTGCGAATGATGCGGGCTGTAAGATTTGCCAACCAACTGGGTTTTCAGATAACACCCGCCTGCAAAGATGCCATGGTTCGCAATGCAGAGCGTCTGCGCATCGTGAGCATGGAGCGCATTCATGTGGAATTGAACAAAATAATCCTGTGCCCCAAGCCATCGATAGGCTTCAATTTATTGTTTGACCTGCAATTGCTGCATCAGTTTTTTCCCGAAATGGTGAAACTGCACGGCGTGGAAAAACGCAAAGGCTTGGCGCATAAAGATAATTTTTACCACACCTTGCAAGTGCTCGACAACCTCTGCCAAACGACCAACGACCTTTGGTTGCGATGGTCGGCCATCTTGCATGATATCGCAAAACCACCTACCAAACGATTCGAAGAAGGCACGGGTTGGACCTTCCATGGCCACGAGGAGCTAGGCGCAAGAATGGTTCCCAAAATCTTTGCTCGACTCAAATTGCCGTTGGACGATAAAATGAAATATGTCCAAAAACTCGTTCAATTGCACCTGAGGCCCATCGCGCTGACCAAGGATGAGATCAGCGATAGCGCTATTCGGCGATTGTTGTTTGAGGCTGGCGATGACATCGATGATTTGATGCTGTTGTGCAAGGCTGACATCACCTCCAAAAATGAGTTGAAGGTCAAAAAATACCTGCGCAACTACGAATTGGTGCGGGTCAAATTGGAAGAGGTAGAAAAGAAAGATCATATCCGCAATTTCCAACCGCCCATCAGTGGTGAGCTCATCATGTCATACTTTGGACTGGAGCCTTGTCGCGAGGTTGGTGTGATTAAAAAC
>JAIYCK010000409.1 GCA_027488055.1 Flavobacteriales bacterium
ATACAAACGAACGGTAGCGCCCGGAATGGGATCACCTTCCTCGTTCACAACCTTCACGGTCGCAATGGTTTGTTTATCTTTTTTACAGCCAGATAACACAAAGCCCAAGCTCAGTGTTAGCATAGCAACGAATAAAATCGTAGTGTTCTTTTTCATAGTCAGTTATCCTGCAATTCCAAAAGCGGTTCTAGATGGTACAAAGAAATACCAATTGTGTCGCGCTTGCGAATATAATGCATTTTCTTTGCATATATCGTTGTTCATAGTCACGCTTTTGTCCATGTGGCCACTTTCATTTTCAAAATGGTCTGTTTATATACCTTCACTCAAATGGCTGTAAATACCTCATTTACCACCACCAATTATTTGCTTGCTTTTGCCGTCTTCGATTACATTTGTCCCATTAATACTTACATAAATCATTGATGTCATATGCAAGCTCCATCTCAGAAAAAGGCAAAATTCACTTCTTTTAGACTTATTTGTGCTACAATAGGTTGCCTAGTGCTAGCTATTTGCATGGGTGTGTCGGGATGTAAGGATAAAAAAGCAGCTTCTGCTGCTACGGAACAGGTGGTGGCCGTTGCACCTACCCCTGCGCCCGCTGCAGTGCCTGAGCCGGTCAAACTTGCCCCACCGCAACCTTCCAGCGAAGCAAAAAATGCACACGTAAAAATCTCTACGCGTTTTGGCGATATGATCGTGAAACTATATGACGATACACCTGGCCATCGCGATAATTTTTTGATGTTAACCGAAAAGGAGTTCTACAATGGGCTATTGTTTCATCGTTGTATCAAGGGTTTCATGGTTCAAGGGGGAGATCCAGATAGCAAAGGCGCTGCACCTGGACAGAATTTAGGCGTCGGTGGCCCGGGCTACACCATTCCTGCGGAAATAAATGCCACTCGTTTTCACAAGAAGGGGGCTTTAGCAGCTGCTCGCCAAGGTGACCAGGTCAATCCAAGCAAAGCAAGTTCTGGAAGCCAGTTTTATATTGTGCAAGGCCAGGTCCTCAACGATATGCAACTCAGCCAATACCAAAGCTATATCGGTCAAAAGCGTCCCGGGTTTGCATTTACAGAGGACCAAAAGGCGGTATATAAATCTATCGGTGGCACGCCCATGTTGGACATGGACTACACGGTTTTTGGCGAGGTGATCGAAGGTTTGAATATCATCGATTCAATCAATGCACAACCCACAGCATATGGCGATCGTCCTTTGAAAGATGTCATTATGAATATCCAACGGATCAAATAATCCGGAACCTGTATGCAAACTAAAATCAATCAACTGATCGACGAAGTCCAAGCTTTTGTAGCGGTCGACGCACAGGCTCTGGAGCAGTTTCGGATTCGTTTTCTGGGTCGCAAGGGAATCATGAATGACTTGTTTGAGGAATTCAAAACCATTGCCAACGATCAGAAAAAAGCAATGGGGCAAGAGTTGAACAAACTCAAAACCGCCATTCAAGAAAAATTGGACGCAGCCAAGGAGGTCACTACCAAGTCGGGTGATTTTGCTGCACTCGATTTGACACGCCCAAGTGGCATTGCACTTCCCGGTGCCCGCCATCCGCTTAGTATCGTTCGCCAAGAGATACTCGACATCTTCGGAAGAATTGGATTCACCGTTGCTGACGGCCCCGAGGTGGAAGACGATTGGCATGTCTTTTCAGGCCTCAATTTCCCTCCTGAACATCCGGCTCGCGACATGCAAGACACCTTCTTCATTCAGAAGGCGGACCAAGAAAAGGGCTGGATTGAAATGTTATTGCGCACACACACCTCCAGCGTGCAGGTGCGACAAATGAACAAACAAAAGCCGCCGATTCGAATCGTAATGCCCGGCAGAGTGTATCGCAACGAGGCCATCAGCGCACGAGCACATTGTCAGTTCCACCAGATTGAAGGACTTTACATCGACGAACATGTGTCATTCGCTGACATGAAGCAAACGTTGTTGTATTTCACTCAGGCCTTTTTTGGCAAAGCGGAAATAAGATTGCGCCCTAGTTATTTCCCATTCACCGAACCAAGTGCTGAGTTGGATGTCTACTGGGGACTTGAATCCGAGGCGGATCATCGCATCACCAAAGGCACTGGATGGCTCGAGATTTTGGGCTGTGGAATGGTGGATCCAGCTGTGCTGGAAGCGGCTAACATCGACCCAAACAAATATGCTGGTTTCGCTTTTGGAATGGGGATCGAACGCATTGCTATGTTGCGCTACCAAATTGATGATCTACGCATGTTTTTTGAAAATGACGTGCGGTTTTTAGAACAGTTTCGATCGGCTATTTAAACAAAAATCACATGAAAGTGTATATTTTACACTTAGCTCGATCTCTGTGAAGTGTCAAAGGTAATTCCCGCTTATATTTGTAACCTGACGTAATCAAATCGTCGAAGTAAAGAATCATAATACATGGCTTCTGAAGTAGCAACCAAAAAGAAAACAAGTGCCAAAGCTCCGTCTAGCGCAGGTTTGGTGTTTGATAAGCACTCTTACATCAAATGGTACAAAGAGATGCTGTTGATGCGCAAGTTTGAAGAAAAATGCGGACAACTCTACATCCAACAAAAGTTCGGTGGTTTTTGCCACCTCTACATTGGACAAGAGGCTATCATGTCGGGCATGATGAGTGCCATTCGATCGGACGATAAAGTCATCACAGCCTATCGCGATCATGCGCATCCGCTCGCCTTGGGCACGGATCCAAAATTGGTCATGGCCGAGCTCTATGGCAAGGCGACCGGTACCTCCAAAGGCAAAGGTGGATCTATGCACATGTTCGACAAAGAGCGTAACCTATTTGGTGGTCATGGCATCGTAGGTGCTCAAATCCCAATGGGTGCTGGTATTGCATTCGCAGACAAATACAAAGGCAATGACAGCGTGACGCTCACTTTCTTTGGTGACGGTGCAGCTCGTCAGGGTGCCTTGTTTGAGACTTTCAATATGGCGATGACATGGAAATTGCCTGCGATTTTCATCATCGAAAATAACCAATACGCAATGGGTACCTCGATTGAACGGACCTCCAATGTAACAGACTTGAGTAAGTTGGGTGCCTCTTTCGAAATGCCAAGTGAAACAGTGGATGGCATGCGTCCAGAAGCTGTGGCCAATGCCATTGCAAGCGCAGCAGCTCGTGCCCGTGCTGGTGAAGGTCCAACATTGTTGGATATCAAAACCTATCGATACAAGGGGCACAGCATGAGCGATCCTCAAAAGTATAGAACCAAGGAAGAGGTGGCGGAATACCAAGACCAAGATCCAATTGAACACGTATTGCGTCAAATTCGTGAAAACAAATGGATGACAGAAGCGGAAATTGAAGCAGTGGAGGCAGAGGTGAAAATCACCATTGAAGAGGCTGTGAAATTTGCAGAAGAATCTCCACTTCCAGCAGCCGAAGAGTTATACATCGATGTATATACCCAAACGGACTATCCTTACGTAAAGGACTAATTCATTCTACTGAACAATAATAATTTTATAGAATCCATCTGATATGGCCGAAATAGTGAAAATGCCAAAGTTGAGCGATACCATGACCGAGGGAGTGGTGGCTGCTTGGCATAAAAAAGTGGGCGATAAGGTTAAAAGCGGTGAATTACTCGCTGAAATAGAAACCGATAAAGCGACCATGGAATTTGAATCTTTTGTGGACGGCGTGCTTTTGCACATCGGCATTCAAAAGGGGCAAAGTGCACCGGTGGATAGCTTGTTGGCGATTTTTGGTAAAGAAGGTGAGGACGTGACTGCCCTCATTGCTTCTGGAAGTCAACCTGTGGCTGCAGCTCCAACAGCTGCTGCTGCACCAACACCTTCACCTTCGCCTGCACCTGCAGCCGCGGTCGCAGCTCCTGCGCCCGTTGCGGTTCAAGCGGTAAGCAGCAATGGACAGCTCAAAGCATCTCCATTGGCTAAAAAAATGGCCGAATCCAAAGGCATTAGCCTTCAACACCTCCAGGGCTCTGGCGATGGAGGGCGCATAGTGAAGCGCGATGTGGATGCGTTTCAGCCGGGTACAATGACACTACCAGCTGCTGCGGGTGTAGAATCGTTTACCGAAGAGCATGTTTCACAAATGCGCAAAACGATTGCAAGAAGACTCGCTGAAAGCAAGTTTTCGGCACCGCATTTCTATTTGACCATGGAAATCGACATGGACAATGCCATCGCTAGCCGCACTTCAATCAATGCAACGGCGGACGTAAAAGTATCTTTCAATGATATGGTCATAAAAGCGTGCGCTATGGCACTGACCAAACATCCAAAGATCAATTCAAGTTGGAGAGAAAATACGATTCGCTATAACCAACATGTACACATCGGCGTTGCTGTTGCTGGAGAAGAGGGATTGTTGGTGCCTGTGGTAAGGTTTGCAGATACCAAAGGACTTGCAACCATCAACGCAGAGGTAAAAACGTTTGCAGAAAAGGCTAAATCCAAAAAATTGCAGCCATCAGATTGGGAAGGCAACACGTTCACAATTTCAAATTTGGGCATGTTCGGCATTGACGAGTTCACAGCGATTATCAATCCACCAGATGCTTGTATTTTGGCTGTAGGTGGCATCAAACAAGTGCCCGTAGTGAAAAACGGAGCAGTGGTTCCTGGCAATGTGATGAAGGTAACGCTCAGCTGCGACCACCGCGTGGTGGATGGCGC
>JAIYCK010000285.1 GCA_027488055.1 Flavobacteriales bacterium
AGCATTCTCAAATTTTTTCAATGGTTTCAAATCACCTCAATTGCTGCAATTGGCGCTTTCCAACTTTATAGCGCAAATCATTGCGGGTGTCGTGGCTGTTGTCATCATTGTAGCATTCTGCGGGAATATTGTGCTTGAGTTGATGGCGAAAATGGAGGCCTTGCAAGATCCAACCGATTCAGAGGCGCAAAAAGCCGCGTTGGCCTTTTTCATGACCAGCCAATTTCTTTTGGGCTTTGTGGTGGCCTTTTTTGCCGCAATAAGCGTGAGCCTATTATGGATTTTGACTTCCCAATTCATTGTTTTCAGACAAATGGCATTTTGGGATGCCATGGAAGCAAGCCGTAAAATAGTGATGAAAAAGTTCTTTAGTTTCTTGGGATGGATCTTTGTTTGGATCATTATACTCGGTATCTCAGCGCTTCCCTGTGGACTTGGACTGCTCTTCACATATCCCGCCTTCATGCTCTCGCTCTATGCGTTGTACATGCAGATCACAGAAGACGAGGCCGTCCTCAACCATTGAGAAATCGTTCCACATGAGGGCCGATGTCATCACTGGCGAAACCTTTGGATAAAAGATAACGCATCAGTTTCACTTTCTTTTGATAGAGCTGCAGTCCTCGTAACTGCGGCTCTTTCTTTTTGATCAAGGCCACAATAGTGTCTGCTTCATCATCCTTAGGGATATTCTTCAAAGCGTCGCGAATATTGCGTTCTGTGATCCCTTTTCGCTTGAGGCCCTGCTCTATTTTTCGAGCTCCCCATTGATAAAATGCAAATTTGTCGTGAGCGAAGGCAGAGGCATAACGCTGCTCGGAAATAAAGCCTTCGGTGATGAGCTGGGCAACCAATCCATGTGCTTCATCCATGCTGAATCCCCATTTCAGCGCAAGCCGCAATGCGTCTTGCTGACAGCGCTCTGCTTTATCACAATAGCGCATTAGGCGCTCGTGTGCTTGATGCAAGGTCATGGGTATGCTCATTTTCAAGTTTTGGAAAGAGACTTAGGGTGCATTATACACTTATTTCAAATCTCGTTAAGGCCAACAATTTAACATTTGAACGCAACCATTTCGAAAAATATCGTATAACGTTGCGACTGCAAATTAGGCAATGAGTTAAGCCTTTTACCCTATTTTTTGGTATTGGACTATTCACTACTTTTGCACACTTAAAATTATAAACACAGGGGCCATTATCAAAAATGTTCCCACCCATTGCAAATGAAGCAAGCACTGATTGATCAACTACTGTCACAACTTGAAACGACGGACATCATGTCCATCCGCGAAAGCGTGAGAGAAATCCGCAACAATTGGAAAGCGGAAACAGCAAAAGAACGCCATCTACAAATGGAGGAATTTAAGGCCTCCAATCCAGAAGAAGGTGTAGAATTTGTCTATACTCCTCATGAACTCGAAGATCGCTTTCAGGAAATCCTGAAACAATACGAAGATCGTATTGAGGAAAAAGGCAAAGAACTCGCTGCCGAACGCCAGAAAAACTTCGAAACCAAGCAAGAATTGCTAAAGGAATTCGAGACCCTTCTTACGGCTGAGGAAAATATCGGCAAGGCTTTTGGCACGCACAAAACCTTAACGGACCGCTGGAAAGAAGTGGGTGATGTGCCTGGCGATAAATACCACGACCTCAACGACAAATGGCACAAACTGAATCAACAGTTTTTCTACCAAGTCAATATCTACAAGTCATTGCAAGAAAATGACCTGAAGATCAATCAAAAGAAAAAAGAGGAAATGATTGAAGCAGCTAAAGGCTTGGAGGCTGTGGAAACCATTTCGGACCTTGAGGTCATGATCAAAAAGTACCAACGCGAATGGATGGATATAGGTCCATCGCCCCGCGAAACGTACAAGGAAATGGGTGACACATTCTTTGCATTTGTGCGTCAAGCACAAGAAAAAGTGCAGAAGCACTATGATGCCATGCACGCCCACAACGAAGAAAATCTTGGCAAGAAAAAGGCCCTGATCGAAAAATTACGTGAAATCTGCACGTTGGAAATTAGCAACGGTGCGACGTGGAATAAATGGACAGACGAAGTGCTCAAGCTGCAAGAAGAATGGCGCACCACAGGCTGGGCAAGTAAAAAGGACAACGAGGAAGCGTGGCAAGAATTCCGCGGACTAGGCGATTTGTTTTTTGGCAAACGCAAGGAGTTCATGGGTGGACGTCGCGCTGCATTCAAAGAAAACAAAGATAAAAAAGAAGCCCTCATCGAGCGTGCTCAAACGCTCCAGCATAGTCAGGACTGGAAAAGCACGACAGAAGAATTCAAAAAGCTGCAAGATGATTGGAAAAAAATAGGCTCAGCGGACCCCAAGGACGAACAAAAGCTTTGGCAGCGTTTCCGCTCTGCTGCTGATCTATTCTTTGCGGGTAAAAAGGAACACTTCGCTGGCATTGGTGATGTGCAGGCAGATAATCTCCGCCTCAAGGAAGAGTTGATGGTAGAGATGGATGCATTTCAATTGAGCGGCAACAAAGGCGAAGACATTGCAACGCTTAAAAGCTTCAGTGAGCGCTGGCACGCAATTGGTTTTGTCCCAAAGGACAAACTCGACGAGGTGATGAAGCGCTACAATAAAATTTTGGACATCAAATACGGTGAACTCAATGAGAAAAGGGAAGCAACCGAAATGAATGCATTCCGCTCGCGCATGGCGTCCATCAAAGACTCATCGGATGGAGATTTCAAAATAAAACGCGAGAAAAATTTCTTAAAAGAAAAAATCGAACGCTTGAAAAGTGAAATTCGCCAATATGAAAACAACATGAGTATTTTCACTGGCAAAGGCGCTGATGCTTTGCGCAAAGACATTGAAAAGAAAATCAAAGCGAGTGAAAGAGAAATTGATGACATTAAGAAGAAAATGCAACTGTTGGACGCATAAGACTTCTCTTCAATATGAAAAAGGCCTTTGGGCCTTTTTTTATTGTCTCATTTTTTGTACGATGCTCGTGGTGGAATACCCTTCTACCACCGGGATAGCGACCACCTCTCCGCCTCGCTCTAGCGTTTCATTGGATCCAACGATATAGTTGGATTTGCGCGGATCGCGCTCAGCAGCGTCGTAATCTCCACCTTTGACCAAGATATCTGGTTCGATTAGTTGGATCAACTCCAATGGAGTGTCCTCACCAAATACAACCACTGCATCCACAACACGCAAAGCAGCAACCACTCCAGCACGTGCCTCTTCATCATTAATGGGACGTTCAGGCCCCTTGTTCAACCGTTTGACCGAGGCATCATCATTGATTCCAACGATCAAAAAATCACCCAATTCAGCTGCTTCCTCCAAATAGGTGACATGCCCCAAGTGTAAGATATCAAACACCCCATTGGTAAAAACAATACGCTTGCCCTCTGACTTTACGGCTGCTATGGCCTCTTTGATTTCGCTCATGGATTATGAATAGACGCCCTGTTTCGGCTTTAGTTTAAATCGTGTGACAACAAAAAAACCAACGGCCCCCATGGTCAATTCCAAAATGGTTTTGCCCGACCAAGAAATCATGGCAAAGGTCAATCCTATTTCGGACTTCATTGGATTATCGGCGTTGGCAAAACCCAAAGCCACAAAAGCCAACATCGACATATAATGATAACTTCCCAACCCGCCTTGCGTAGGCACCAACATACCAAAACTGGCCGCAACCATTAAAAAGAGCGCATCACCCATTTGTAATTGTGACGTCTCGCTAAGTGTCCACAACATGGCTTGCGACATCAAGACCCAGATGCCCCAAATGGCCAAAGTCCAGCCAATAAAGGGCCACTTGTCCTTCATCAAAAGTACGCTCCGTAATCCACTTCCAACCCCTTGCATGAATCGCTCGATACGAGCGATGATCCCAAATTTTCGGAAATATTTCAGATAACGCACCACTACCACCATACCCATGATACCGGCCAACAAAAGCAAAAGGATCAATTGTGCTTTCTGACCGTCAATAAAAGAAAACAAATGAATTACTTCTTCATGCTTTACAATCAAGGCAATAATGACACAGAGCAATAGCATGACCACATCTACAATGCGCTCGAGAATCACTGTACCAATCAATTTGTCTACTGGCACATGTTCGGCCCGATTCAGAAGGGTACAACGAGCCACCTCTCCGCTTCTCGGAATTAGATCATTCATCAAATATCCAAACGCCACTGAATGGGCACAGGCCCACTTATCTGCCTTGAACCCCAGTGGCTGCAAGAGCGTATTCCATCTAAAACCTCGGAAAACAGTGGCTGAGTAATTCAATACCAAGGCTAAAATCGCGTAACCCCAGTGAGCGTTGCGCAAACTTAATCCTATGGAAGTCCAATCCACGTCCTTGTAAGCCAAATACATCAATCCTATTCCCAAGAGCAGGAATAATCCATATTTGATAATGTTTTTGGATGTTCCTGACATGAGTTAATCAGGACTTCAAGGTATTGGTTCGCTCATCAGGAAAAATCACTGTGGGCTTAAAATCTTTGGCCTCTTCGCGCGTCATTTGGGCATACGTAATCACAATGACCACGTCGCCTGGCTCGACACGGCGTGCTGCGGGTCCATTCAAGCAGCATACGCCACTGCCCCGCTCGCCTTTAATGATGTAGGTCTCAAGCCGTTCGCCGTTCATGCAGTTCAATACTTGCACTTTTTCTCCTTCGATCATATCAGCCGCCTCAATCAAATCTGGATCAAGGGTGATACTTCCGATGTAATTCAGATTGGCCTCGGTGACCGTTAGGCGATGAATCTTGGACTTAAAAACTTCGATTAACATGCCGCGAAGGTAATACCTTCAAATTAGGTGTACTAATTTTTTTAGTCTTCATCAAGGTTGCATCCACCCCATCACTCCAACAAAGAGGTTTTGTTCACAACTGCCATTTGGGTGCCTTTCAATCTTATTTTTGTCAAAATGCCCACGCTCACAAAATTTGTAGATGTCATAGTCCCGCTCGCCGTGCCCAAAGCATTGACGTATCGCGTACCCCAAATCTTCAATGAGCATATTGTATTAGGTCAACGTGTTGTTGTGCCATTGGGAAAATCAAAGCTACTAACGGGCATCGTGCAAAATATTCACCATGTGGCCCCTTCAGAATATGCAGCTAAATATGTTGAAGCTGTTTTGGATGAACACCCCATCATTCATCCTATTCAATTTACATTCTGGCATTGGATGGCCCGCTATTACCATTGCCATCCCGGCGAAGTTCTGAATGCTGCGCTGCCGGCCGGATTGAAACTCAATAGCGAGACCAAATTCACGCTTGTAGCCGAATACCTTGACCAGCACGAGGGTGCAACACCCCGCGAATTAGAGTTGATGGAGCTGCTTCGCATGAACGGCCAAATGACACACGATGACATTGCCAAGGCATTGGAATTAAAAGGAGCTCAACCTTTGCTCAAATCCCTTCTCAGCAAAGGTTATATCGCCAGCGAAGAGGAAATCATCGATCGCTACAAGCCCAAGACAATCGACTTGGTAAAACTGGGTACGGCCGCCAATAGCGACTCCAAACTCACTGAAGTCTTGGCTCAACTCGAAAAACGCAACGCACTCAAGCAAGTCGATCTCCTGCTCGCTTATCTTCAGCTCAATGGCCATGACACGCAAGGAAATCAAGAGGTGCACAAATCCAAACTGCTCGAGCAGGCGCATGCGACATCTTCTGTGCTGAATGCCATGGTGGACAAAGACATCTTTGTCTTGGAAAAAAAAGAAATTGGCCGGCTGCAAAAGTACTTGATGCCTCTTGCAGGTCGACCAGCTCTGGCGGATTTTCAGGAGCAGGCCGCAACCGAAATCAAAGCGCAATGGGAAGCGCATTCCATCGTTTTGTTTCATGGAGTCACTTCCAGCGGCAAAACAGAGGTTTACAGCCAATTGATTCGTGAAACATTGGACCGTGGGGAGCAAGTGCTCTTTTTGCTACCCGAAATCGCACTCACAACCCAAATCATCGAACGCATGCGACGCTACTTCGGAAAAGAAGTAGGCGTTTACCACAGCGGACATAGCGATCATGAGCGGGTTGAAGTCTGGCAAAAGGTATTATCTAATACCCCAGGAGAATGTGATTTGATCGTAGGTGCGCGCAGCGCTGTGTTTCTACCTTTTCAGCGCCTAGGCTTGATCATCGTGGATGAAGAACACGAGACAAGCTATAAACAGCAGGACCCCTCGCCTCGTTATCAAGGACGCGACACAGCCATTTACTTGGCGAGCCTTTTCAATGCCAAAGTTTTGCTAGGTTCTGCCACTCCTTCCATCGAGTCCTATCGACATGCCCAAGCTGGAAAATACGGTTTAGTCACGGTCACCCAACGCTTCGGCGGAATGATGCTACCTGCGGTAGAGATTGTGGATCTTCGCCCAGAATCCAAGGCCAAAAGCTTGCAGAATCACTTCTCACAATATATGATCGAACGCATCGACCATAATCTACAACTTGGCAAACAAATCATTCTCTTCCAAAACAGAAGAGGTTATAGCCCCATTTGGGAATGTCATCAGTGCAATTGGATTCCGCAATGCACGCGTTGTGATGTGAGTTTAACCTATCACAAACATTCCAACGTACTCAAATGCCATTACTGCGGTTACAGCGCTCAGCCTGTCTCTGAATGCGGTGCATGTGGTGGAAGAGATATTCGGATGCTTGGCTTTGGTACTGAAAAAATTGAGGATGACGTGCAACAGCTTTTTCCAAACGCCCATGTAGGCCGAATGGATCTGGAAACGACGCGCAATAAAAACGCATATCAAAAAATCATCGCAGACTTTGAAGCAGGGGTTACCAATATCCTTATTGGTACACAAATGATTACCAAGGGCCTCGACTTTGACAATGTGGGATTGGTTGGCGTGCTGAATGCTGACAAACTTGTCAGTTATCCTGACTTCCGGTCAATGGAAAGGGCTTTCCAACTCATGATGCAAGTGGCTGGAAGGGCTGGAAGAAAAAAAGAGCAAGGACATGTTATCATCCAAACCTACGCTCCCAGCCACTGGCTGCTGGATTTGATCCAACAAAACGACTACAGTAAAATGTATCACAGGGAAATTGACGAACGTAAAAATTTTGGGTACCCTCCCTTTGTCCGTTTGATCAAAATCACCCTCAAACACAA
>JAIYCK010000390.1 GCA_027488055.1 Flavobacteriales bacterium
CGAAGCACCAAGGACAGTGTGGGCGTAATGCGTCTTTCGGATCAAGATATCCAGTACGTGCTTGCAGGATATACTTCACCCAAGCATGCCACTCAGAATGGGTTGCAGCGAAGAATCGAGGCCATTTTTTTCGAAGTCGCGCATTATAAAGCGGGTGGGGATGCGTCGGGACATAGTTTGACCCAGCGCTGGGAGTTTTGGCGCGCGGCCAAATACATCATCGCTGGGCAACCATGGATGGGCGTGGGCACTGGCGATACCAAATTGGCATTTGCGCACGCGTATCAAGAAATTCAAAGTGAGCTGCTTCCAGAACGTCGCCTGCGTGCGCACAATCAATACCTTACACAATGGCTCACATTTGGCGTGGGCGGACTGTTGGTGTTGATGGCTTTTCTTTGGTATGCATGGTCAGACGGGCGCTGGAGATATACGATTTGGTCATCGTTTATGCTCATTGTGGCACTTAGTTTCCTTACCGAGGACACCCTGGAGTCACAAGCTGGAGTGACATTTGTGGCTTTCTTCTATGCCTGGATTCGACATCATACGAGTCACGATGCATCCAAACAGAATGAACATTCGGTATAGTGGATCTGTCCTTTCGGCGTTGCGATCCAAATCGTACGAATCCAATTTACATGCAAACGCACGAATGCTGATGGATCGAACAAGCCTGCTATATTCTGTCCATTTTAGCTGACAACAAGCGGCTTGTCGGGTTTGGGTTTGTCCAAAAGAGCATCCAATTCGGACAATTTGAAATCCTTCAAGTTAGGTTTTTTAGCCTTTCCACTGGATGTGTTGGAAGCTAGGTAAGCCATTTGTGGAGTGCTGGAGCTTTGGTCCAATACCAGTATATGCACGGGTTCATTGCCAGCAATGCCATTGAATCGATAAGCGCTTCCGTCAAATTGACCACGCAAGATGGATTCGTAATTGTCAAAAATCATGGCGACCATGCAGTTGGCATTGGAAATAGGAACTTCGTAATCGACTAACATTTCGCTCGAACCTACAAAACGATCGCAATTGATCCAGCCCAATTCACTGGATGACATCACATAATAATCCAATAGACCGGGCTTCACTTTGCCCAAAGTCGCGGTGGTGTCCGACGCATAGTTCTTGCGAAATTGCTGTGTGAAATCGGTCTGACTTTGCGAGATAGTGCTTCCAAAGGAAAGGATGCAGGCATGATCTACCACATAGGTGGGCATGAGCACGCGCAGGTCAAGCGGTGGCATTGTAGAGAGAAAAGAAGCAATGGCCTCGTCGTATTCTTGGCGGCTGCTGTGCGATATATAGTAGGATTTGAATCGGCCTTCCTGATCCACTTGGAAGGTAATTTCGGACCGAAGTTTATTGCTGCAAAAATCATCTACCATGTCGGCATCGGGATTGAAACCTCCGGCAAACCACTGGCTCATGCTTTGGCCGTTGTTCAATTGCCAATTGAAGTAATCCATCTTATTTATTTTTTCATCGCGTCGAAGTGAGGATTTGTTGATTTGGATGAAGCAGGTTTCGCCCGGTTTCATCATCACACTGCGGGCAGGTTCTACGGGTGGCATTTCATTCACACGTGGACCCACGTAGGAGCGTACTTCGATTTTTTCTCCTGTTTCGAGATCTTCTACGTAGCGTGTGACATACGCTCCATCCAATACAGCATCTTCGCCCTCGGACTCATAGGTGTCGGCCAATTTCCAATTCACCAAATCGTCGTCGCGCCATTCTCCATAAAATAGTTTGAAGTCATTTTTATTGGTGCCGTTTTTTGGAAATCCAATCGTGTAGGAGGACCCTTCAGCAAGTCGGATCGGTCCGCGAGCATTGGATGCGCGCAAGTTGATCATGCCGCCTGTCTCGAGTTGGCGCCCATCACTGGTGGTGGAGAGATTGGCTTTGATCATGGCGGACTTTTGGTAATACTCTTCGAGCGAAAGGGTGAATGGTTCGGTCACTGGCGTGCCATCTTCATATACAAACAGCGCAGTGCTGAAGTCCAAATGAGTTCCTTCTTTGCCCTCGATGGAGCCCAAGTTGTTGGGATCGATGGTGAAATTTTTTTGTTTGGAACGCCATTTCGCGGACTTCTGTTTGATCGAAGCTCCATCTGAACTTACCAGCGCGCGTGGCACTTCCATGGCAAGCGTTGAAGTAAGATTTTGAGCGGTCGGGGCCGTGATTGCTTTTTCATTGAGTTGGGCGAGATACACAATACCAATTGTGCTTGCAACGGCGAATGCAACAAGAGTGGGTTTTTTCATGCAGTGTAAAATTGAGTTGGTTTTGGAGTAGCTTTTCCCTGTAGCTTCAATGGAACGCATTCCTCTTTTGAATTATTGTTTACTGCACTGAGGATGGATTGTTTTTAGCCAAGGAGCGTTGAAATCATCACTTTTTAATGACATTGCACTAGGCTATTCTCGCCATCTTTGTAGGGATTCAATGATACGACTCTTACATCGCACCTCTGTTTGCGTCATGCTGCTGTTGGCAGTATGCCTGATGGCGTGTGGTGAAGAACAAAATAAATCCGATGCGGAAGAAATTATGTTGCCTGATCGCGGTGGAGATTTCAGAGGGGTGCACATTGGCGATCAGCGCGAGGAAGTGGCACGCATCGAAAATGCGGAGACAGTATACAGCATGCCCGATGAATTGATTTACAGAGCATATCCCAAAGGCATGGACAGCATGTGGTATGAGATTTCATACAATTTCAATCACCAAGGATTATATGATATTTCATTGGATGTGTTTCCAAAAACGGATGTGGAAACGCGAGATTTGAAAACGAGTTTTATCACATACTACAAGCAACGGTATGGCGAATGCGCGCAAACGAACGGGTATTGCTCGTGGCGAGCCATGACACTCAATGGACACATCGTTAGCATTACGCTCACCGACTCTTTGCAATTCGATCATAAACCGTGTTTGCGCGTCAATTTCAACGAGTCGAGCCAATGAGTATTCCAGATCACATCCTCTTGCGTGTGCACGATTTGAGTATTGGCTTCCATGCGGGAGACCAGGTCAAAGTCGCCGTATCCGGAATTTCGTTTGACATCGAAAAGGGAAAGACCCTCGGCATCGTGGGAGAATCGGGCAGTGGCAAATCGGTTTCAAGTTTGAGTCTCATGCAGCTGCTGCAGAAGGACAAGGCTGTGTTTCTCAGCGGAGAGGTATTCATTCACATGGATCTTTTGACCAACCAGGTGCTTGACCCTGCTCGGTGTGTCGAATCACATTACAGGTGCGCTCCAGACGATCCCATCTTCGCTCATCTTCGCGGTCATGCGATCGCCATGATTTTTCAAGAGCCCATGACGGCTCTCAATCCGGTGATGCGATGCGGCGATCAGATCATGGAAATGTGGCGCAATAATCCACACATTGGAAGGCAGGAGGCGCGTCAAAAAACCTTGGCATTGTTTCAGGATGTCTTGTTGCCAACGCCCGATCAAATGATGGAGCGGTATCCACATGAATTGAGTGGCGGTCAACGGCAGCGCGTGATGATTGCGATGGCCATGGCGTGCCAACCACAGCTCATCATTGCCGACGAACCCACCACAGCGCTGGATGTCACCGTGCAAAAAGAAATTTTGGAATTGCTGAAACGCTTGCAAAAGCAGCATGGAATGGCCATGATTTTTATTACCCACGATTTGGGAGTGGTGCGTCACATGGCGGATGATTTAGTGGTGATGCGGCGTGGGCAATTGGTGGAGTCGGGCAAGGCCGAACAAGTGCTGAATTCGCCACGAGCGATCTATACCCAAGCCTTGTTGGCGTGCAGACCACAATGGGGCAAAAAGTGGAGGCGTTTGCCAACCATAGCCGATATGGAAGCGCAAACAGTGCGCATGGAGGAGCAGGCGATTGGACACTATGATCGACCCTTGTTGCGGGTGGTGGATCTGACTAAAACATATGTATCACACCAAGGATTTTTTGGCCAAAAAAAGACAGAATTTCAGGCCGTGAAGCAAGTCACTTTTGACATCATGCAAGGTGAAACCTTGGGATTGGTGGGTGAAAGTGGCTGTGGCAAAACCACCTTGAGTCGCATGCTGTTGGGTTTGATACCAGCCACTTCGGGAGAGGTATGGTACAATGGTCTGGACTTGCTTTCTGCTAGCAAGGAGCAATGGCGCCAGGTGAGGAAAGACTTACAAATTATTTTTCAGGATCCATATTCGGCGCTCAACCCTAAAATCAGTGTGGGCGATGCCATCTTGGAGCCGATGGTGGTACGTGGCTTTCATCAGGATGCGGCGGGGCGTATGCGCGCGATGCGCGCTTTGTTGGACAAAGTGGGTTTGCCTTCCGATGCGGCCGCCAAGTATCCACATGAATTCAGCGGCGGCCAGCGTCAGCGCATTGTGATTGCGCGTGCATTGGCCACCCAGCCCAAATGGATCATCTGCGATGAGAGTGTATCTGCCTTGGATGTATCAGTGCAAGCGCAGGTATTGAATTTGCTCAACGATTTGAAGCGTGATTTTGGGTTGACCTATCTATTTATATCGCATGACCTGAGTGTGATTTATCAAATGTGCGATCGCATCATGGTGATGCAAAAAGGCGCCATCCAAGAACTCGACCGCGCTGACAGCGTTTTCTTTTCGCCCCAATCGGACTACACCCAGCGCCTGTTGCGGGCCACGATGAGTGTCTGAGTCACTGCGTGTACATGCATGAGGTGCTTATTCATTGTCAGCACCCGTCCAATCCATCGTATTCATTTTTGCAGACGTCATGGTGACATTCTTTATTCGTAAAAAAAAATTGTCATCAAGAGAATGAACGCGATCAGTCAAATCCACCTTTCAAAGCTTCCCAAAAACTGAAGCAGTAAAAAAGGAAGTCACCCACCAAAAATGGACAATGGAGCACAGTCAAAAATCGTTTGACCAACACCCATTCAACGCATCCAAAATAAAATCCCCAGCACCAAATAAACATGGCTACGGCCATCCACCGTCCGTGCTTCGACTCCGCTGCCCTCGCTGCCCTCGACTCCGCTCGGGCACCTGTTCGGGCACCGGAGCCCCTCGGGCAGCAGTATCAATCCGAATAATTGAAATCTGAACAAAGTTTCAAAAAGAAACAAATTTGTTCTGACTATCCATTTTGATCATTGCGTACAACGAGTGATTCACCATTGTAAGATGTTACATGGCTACGGCCATCCACCGTCCGTCTTGAAAACGGGTGGACGAGATGCCTACAAATGCTAGAATCGCCTTTGAAACGCAGTGGTTTGCAAATGAATAATATTGGCACGAGGGCCAACCCAATGCAAAATAATTGACATTACATACAACCGCTGTGATGGCGATTCGTGCAGTTGTTGGCAACGAGGACGTCAACAAGTTACATAGAGCTCCAGATCATCACGCAATTCTGACATGACGTTGGATGGCCAAAGAGTTTTGAAGCAGCTCTTTATCGGAGCGCAGCGCAGATTTAGAGATGCCCATCCCGTGGCGTAGCATAACGGGATTGTCACTTTTTGCGGTCAAAAAGTGAGAAACAATTTAAAAAAAAAATTGACTTGTGCTAGAATCGCCTTTGAAACGCAGTGGTTTGTAAATGAATAATATTGGCACGAGGGCTAGCCGAATGCAAAATGATTGACATAACATACAACCGCTGCCTCAACTCCGCTGCCCTCAACTCCGCTGCC
>JAIYCK010000236.1 GCA_027488055.1 Flavobacteriales bacterium
CGGATACTTGGACGGGCCAAGTTTTGGCTGAAGCTCATGCGAAGATTGGACTGCACGCCTTTTGGAGTGATGTGGGTGTAAATTAGATTGGCGCTTGGTAGGATGTCAAATTGTTGGATATCTGCTGAGTTGACATATGGAAACCCACCCACATTCAAACGACGAGGGTCGTTACGCTCGTAGTTCATTTGATTGTACTTGTCTACGTCGGTGAAGATATCAGTATATTCACCACGCACACCCGCAGAAATACGCCATTTTGTATTGATGGCATAATCCGTCATGAGGTAAATCGAATGAACATTCGAGTATCCAAAGCTGTGATTTCGATCGGTATAGAAATCCTCGTATTTGAAATCTGTAATACCATCTTGCATGGTGAAACGATTGGCGGACATATAGGTGTCCAAGTCATCATTCGTCAATGGATCTAAAAACGTATTGTTACCGAGCATGACACGGTATTCATCGTTGTCAATCTTTCTATCGTTGCGGAAAGTACCACCGCCAAATTTTAATTTGCGTGTGAGTGAAGTGGTTGAATTGGCCAAGGGCATCTCCAAGGCTATGCGCGTATCAAATGCATTTTCATCCAAGAAACGATAATAACGACGAATACCATCTCCAGCAGTCGGTGAAAATTGATATGAAACGATGGTGTCATCGCGCATAACATACAGGTATTGAATGGCCTTGAAGTCAGGCGCTATACTTCTTCCGTCGGTGTAAGAAGTGTTGAAGTCAATTTTAATTTTTTTACTTGGAATGTAGTGAGAGCTTCCCAATTGGTAGATCAACTGACGACGTTGCTCATAGAAGATATTGTTGGTCACGTCGATGTCCTGGTATTCGGCTGGTAGACGGATGGAAGTATAATTCGCTACATCATTATTTCCGATGATGTTCGGCATGAACAAGAGCGAGATTTTGTTGAATTCATTGAGCTTCAAGGAGGCACTCATCAACGCGCTCCATGCGTTGGTCTCGCGACTGATTTTGGCATATTCCTGAATGTCAAAAGGAAAACCAAGGGTTTCATCGCCCACACGCTGCGAGATACCATTGGGGTCATAGCGCTGGCTCGAAGAGTATTTGAAGCCAACCATAAATCCAAGTTCGCGTTTGAACAATTTGATTTGATTCCCAATACTGAAAGACTGCGAATTGTTCAAAGGCGCTTTGCGCATCACTGTATTCCAACGGTTGCTGAAACCGTTGTCATAGTTCTTACCGTTTGGATTGATACGGTTGAAAGCGAGGGGTCTGTATATTGAATTGTACTGAGCTGTAGCTGCATCAGCGGCTTCGTCATCATTGATCTGAGCGTCGCCCAAAAGGCCCAATTGCACGAGTCCCATGCGGAAGTACAGGTCACCCTGTGAATTTCCTTCGCTCCATCCACTGACGCCCATGTTATTGAAATATTCTCCAAGGCCCAAGGCCACCATTTCCTGATACTCTGTAGGAGCTAGATTAGGCGCTACAATAGGCACATCCTCGCGGATACGCAAGCCATTGTCATAACCAAGCCAGTCGGTAGAACTTCTTTCCGAGCTGATCATGTCCTTGAAAGTGGTCTGTGTATTGTATCCAATTTGTGATTCCAGCTGAATCAACAATTTGTCTGGAAAGTCTTTGGTTTCGACAGAGATATACGCACCGGCCCAATCACCCGGCAAATCAGGGCTGTATGTCTTACTGATTACAATATTATCCACCAATGAGTTGGGGAAGATATCCAACTTGATGTTATTGGTCATCGGATCCAATGTGGGGATACGCGAACCATTCAATGTCGTACGCACATAACGGTCACCAATGCCTCGCACAGTAATCAAACCGCCATTGGTCGAAACTCCAGATACACGCGCGATGGAGTTGATTACGTTGGCATCACCTGTTTTCTTGATGGTTTCAGACGAAATGTAGTCGATGCTCACACTTGCATTTCTTTTGATACGTTCCATGTAGTTGTCAGAAGAGCGAACTGCGCGCGCCACGACAGTAACTTCATCCTTCAAAATGGACTTTTCCAAAAGCACATATTCTTTGGAGCGGACTTCGTTTTTGCTCAATGCAAGGGTGTCACGAAGATCTTCGAAACCCATATAGGCAATGTACAATTCATAACTTTTGCTGTCGGGCAAAACGAGTTTGAAGTAGCCATCGAAATCGGAAATAGCCGCAAGGTTATCTGATCCAGTGATACGAACCACCACACCTACAACTGGATTTCCATTGGCCTCTGTAATATGTCCATTGATAGTTCCTTGCGCACTAGCAGCAAACGCTACACCAATCGCACACAAGAAGGACAATATAATTTTTTCGAATGACATGAGTATATTAGATTATGCGTGTGACACAAACAGGTCGTCTTCGTGACTTTATGCTTTTTGACTCTTTTTCTTTTTTTTCTTTTTCTTGCCGTGACTGGATCCTTCTAACGCAGGATGATACGTGGTTTGATCGATACCAGGCATATATGTATACTTGATGCTACGACCATCTGGAGTACCTATCATTAAGTTCAACTTATAATCCAATTTGCCTTTGGTGGTGAGTTGGGCGATCAACACAGAGTTGGTCGTAAGAGAGTCTACTCCAATGGCGCCCTTCCCAAAGCAAGCCCAAGCTCCATTGCTTACGCGCACTTCATTGCCTTTGGTAGCACTCATAAGATTGTATTCAGCCGAATCAGTTTTGAAAAATTGAGGGAATGGCAATGAATCCACATAGGCCATCCCATCACGTTCCCAGATCGGAATGAACTTCTTGCTTTTATTTTGAAAATAAGTTGGGTTCAAATGCATCATGGTATCCACGCCTGGCGTATCATATTTTTTTGGAATACCCATGTGTACTTGACTTGCAGCACCAATAGATAACCAAGAATCCAATAAAAGCGTATTCTTTTTATAAGAGCGCAATGGAACGATATTGGCTTTGGCCTGTCCAGATTCTACGTGATTGTAAAATTTGGCATCACTCTTTATAATAAGGGGGGCTTCTTTCGTGCCAAACGCAGCCTGCACGCGATACCCTGGCTCAAGATCGACATAGATGCGGTATGTCACACTACCAGCTGGGATTTCCCCAGTGTGCATGGGGTCCCGAGCGTCATTCTTATCAGTGATATAATAAGTCTCCACAAAGATGCCTTCGAGACCCTCTTGGGCTGCCACGCCTTGCCAAATAGCAAGGGATATGGTTAAAAAAAGTAGTTGTTTCATCGCACCGCAAACTTAAATTCAACAAAATGCGATAGAATGGGGTAGATGTTATTTGTGGATGAAGAAAAACGTTGTATGAGCGGACTAATATGTATTTATCGTTAAGAAAAAGTAAAGAAAGTAAGCTAATAGTAAGGAAAATCGGCTCTGCAAAAGGTGGTCGTTGTATGCAATAATTCAGAGTAATAACGATCAAAATGACCTCCAAATGTGCTGTTATTGATTAATGGTGTATGTTTGTGCCGATATTGGTGATGTCGAGTGCTACGCAATCGATGTCTTAAAATGGGAACTCCGGTCGAAGTCCGGGACTGTACCCGCAGCTGTAAGCATCATATAAGTTGTCTGCTTCAAAATCCACTGGCCGAGGCCGGGAAGGTGCACACAACGATGTAAGTCAGAAGACCTGCCATATCATTATAAGCTAACCGAATCCGGGAAAAGATTCGAACGCACCATGAAGAAGTTATTGTCCATATTCTCACTCCTGCAGTGGTATGTGTTGCCCGTATTGGCGCAACATGGTGATTCCCTTGCCTTGGGTTTCCTGTCCAAGGAGGTAGAAATCCGATCGGAGCTCACCCATTCCAAAGACACGGTGAGTCTATCTAAAGAGATGACTTCAGTATCCACACATCTCGGGCAGTATCTTCAGTCGCATGGCTATGGCCAAATTCAAGCATATGGTCCTGAGGGAACCTTGTGTTACTTGCGTTTCAGGGGGACATCTGCTGATCATACCACAGTGTATTGGAACGAAATACCTCTCAATTCCATCACCCTTGGAGGGATAGATGTGTCCATGGTACCTCTCTTTTTTGTGGATGGTGTGGAGTTGGATCGCACACAGCATCAAAGTAGCAGGCAATGGAACAACGTGGGCAATGGATTATATCTCAGAAGTGGCAATCGAGGCGATGGGTATGGTTTTCATACTCGCATATTTCAATCAGCTAACACATTGAACAATTTTACTACAGGTGCTGAAATGGGATGGAAGTTGGCGCTAAAGTCGAGACGGTCTAACTCCAACGTAAAAAAGGAGAACTGGGATTTGACAGGGACAAGCAGATTGTTGCATCAATCCATTTCAAATGACTTCCAATATATAGATCCCTTTCAATTGGAACGCCCGCGAATCACGCAAGTGCACAACAATGGCCTTAATAAAGGATTCATGCAAAATCTAACCTTGAGTAGAGGCAATCTTCGTTGGGATGCCGATCTGTGGCTCCAAGAGAGAAGAATGGAATTGCCGCTTCGCATGGGACAACTTGGTCATTCTACCCAGCAACAAGATGATCAATTGTACCGAATGGTTGTTCGGTTTTCAAAAAGCAGTTCTAAATACCAATGGAATGCGGGATATGCAGAAAGCAATGAGAACTTGGTTTTCAGAGATCATTTGCAGTCAAATGGCGAATGGCTCATTGACTCGAAAGTGAAGTCAGTCAGCAGGCTCGCACACGTCAAGGCAAGTTCCGGTGGACACAAGGATTTTCAATGGTCAGCCATGGCCATGGGTGTGCAGAATGAGGTCGAAAATACCAATTATAAGGATGATCGTTTTGAGCAGTATTATGCACAAACATCGGTGGATTTGAAATGGGAGTTTTTACGCAATACCTTGCTGGCAGGTGCACGCAAAGAATGGCGCACGAGTCAAACCAAATGGAATTGGAATCTGGCCTTACAGCGCAGTGGTTACCTGCATTTTATGCGTTGTTCGTGGAAGTCTCAATTGCTTCTGGCACACCGGTTTCGAACGCCTGATTTGAACGATCTTTATTGGGTGCCAGGCGGCAATCCGAATCTGCTTCCTGAGGAGGGACGGTCGTATGAGTGGCATTCAGACTTGACGTGGCGATGCTCATCGAAATGCAGGATCAATACCAAATTCAATGCGTATCGCACCGCAATGCAAGATTTGATCATTTGGAGTCCTGCAGATGCCAATCAATGGTCACCGCATAATGAGCAACATGTCGTATCGTCTGGTCTTGATGGGGTTATAACTGGAGAGTATGTGGGCACCAAGTGCCGCATTGATGTCAAACATCGCATCCAATGGAATCAAAGTGTAAGCGATGGAAAGTTTTTACCGTACTCGCCCGAATGGATTCAATCTACACAGGTGAATTGCTCCGTCCAGTCATGGCGATTCGAGATAAGTTATGTGTTCACCTCATTGCGCTATACCGATCAGGAGAACAAACGGATGCTGGCTTTGAACGAATATGCGTTGTGGAATGCAACTATACAGCGGCAATTGACCATGAACGGTCACACCGGTTATCTTTCAATGGGTGTCGTCAATGCCCTCAATACAGAGTTCCAAAGTGTGCGTGGTATCGCAATGCCAGGTCGATACTTTCAATTGCAATTCAATTATCAATTTTCAAAAATTAAAAAGTCTACTCATGAAAACGAGATTATTGTGGATACTGATCGCTTCTAGTATCGTTGCTTGTAATAAAGATGGCGAGGAAGAGGAGCAGGTAGTCCAATCGGGTGTCAAAATATACGTCAGCAATGAAGGTAATTTCGGAGCCAGCAATGCGGATGTGTCTTATATTGATGCAGCAGGTGTAATACACAATGATGTCTACCAAGCAGTGAATGATATGCCACTCGGTGATGTATTGCAGTCCCTCTCATTGGACGGTAATGTGGCGTATGCTGTGATGAACAACTCGAATAAAATCGCTGTATTCAATGCACAGAATTTCACAGCCATGCATACCATCGACGGACTCATTTATCCGAGGCATATTTTTCATTTGGATCAGAACAAGGCCTATGTTTCATCAGGCTCTGGTGCGGGCTTGGTGCATGTATTGAACAAATCAACTAACACCTTGGGCGCAGCCATTCCAGTGGGCAATGGTCCAGAGAATATGACCGCGACCAATGGATATTTATATGTTTGCAATAGCGGTGGATGGGGCGAAGACAATACGGTATCGGTGATTGATACAGAATCGGATCTTTTGGTTACAAATATCACAGTGTCTGATCAACCAGTAGATGCAGTGACAGATGCCAATGGCGATGTCTGGGTTTTATGCAAAGGCCAAACAATATATGACAATTCTTGGAATATCATAGGACACACGGATGCACTCCTTTGTCATATAGACCACGATGAAAATGAGGTAGTGACATTTTTCAACGTAGGCCAAAACGGCGATCATCCCTACTCAATGACCATTTCAAATAATGGACAAGATATTTACATAGCCAATGGCGATATCTACCACATGTCCATCGACGGTATTGAATTGGAAACAATCATTGAAGGAGATTTTGCTACGGTCGACGTCATAGCTCAAAATGACTACTTGTGGTTGACAGGCGTAAATGATTTTGTAAATCCCGGCAGAGTATATGCCTATACGAAATCAGGTGCTTTGGTGCGATCCTACACTGCTGGCGTTGGTGCCAACGGCGTGGTTGGAAACTAATTTTGATACCGATGTCACATGCTATATTCCCACTCATTTGAGTGGGATTTTTTTATTTTTTAATTTAGGCCAACAACAACAGATGACCCAGATGGTGTTTGCAATGCCACGCATACAAGGTTGTCGCATAGTCTAGGCTGAAGTCTTTTTGACTTTCGGGGTGGTAATACGTAAGCATCCGCTGTGCTGGAGTAAGCGAAGCCATGAGGTGCGCGAGACGCGCATGAATGCCTTGTAACATTTGAAGACTAGCGCCAATGGGAAAGTGAAGCGAATCGGGCAATTCGACCCATGCATCTTGAAGGTAGGGCTTGATCGTAGGACTATTTTCTGTCAGCGTCCATTTGAATCGAGCCAAACAATGCATGTGACTATCGGCCAAATGATTTACAACTTGTCTGCCCGTCCAGCCATCAGGTCGATATGGTCTGTCAAGGGCTCCTTCGGGCAAAAACGCCAAGGTCTCTTGCAGCACAGCTGGAAATGTGGCGATGGTTGAAATCGCTTCTGTGATTGCATCATCTGAGAATTCACTGGGGGCTTGGAACCGGCCGATGGGATATTGGAGAGCTTCGTTCATGCGCTATTGTTGTATGTGAATGAAAATGAAATAGATGTCAATGATACACATTTTTAACGTTTTTCATGCACAATGAACCCCCGGAGTGAGTAAATTTCCATGCGATATGTCACAACCATTCAAAGCTTTTTGGACACTAGTAAGCGGGCTTTTTGTAACTCAAAGCGCATGGACACAAGATGGCCTCTTGTGGCGTGTAACAGGACATGATCATACTGGATATGTCTATGGTACAATGCATACGGCGGATTCCATTGCAAACAGCATGGATTCCACGGTGTACAATGCTTTGTATCGTTGCAATACACTCCTCCTCGAAGGCGACATGGGAGCATTACCCGATCCACACATGATGGCCGATTTGATGCGCATGGATCAAACTACTTTATCCGATTTGTTTTCCCCCGAAGAATTCACTGAAATCAACACCTACCTCGAAAGTCATTTGGGCGTAATGGGCATGTTGCTCAAAGATGAAGTCTGTCCAATTTTTATCATGCTGATGCTGCAGCAACAGTCAGAAGTCAATCGCACTTCGATGGATCACGAGCAATTCTTGGAGGAAGCCATGGATATGCGCTTCCATCGACTCGCTTCGCAACATGGTCTCACCACGATTGGCTTGGAAACGTGGAGTGAACAAATGGAAAAAGTTACATCTATTGATTTGCAAACACAAGCTAAATTACTTTTGGAAACCACTCGCGGAAAGATTTTCTCCAATGTTTTAGTAGATGATATGGTAGGTAGTTATTACCGGCAAGATTTGACAGAGATGGCCAATGCTGTGGACACCAGTGATAGCTTGCAAATGAAAATGTATGATCGAATATTGTTTGATCGAAATGATCAATTTGTAGCACGCGCACTTCCTTATTTTATGAATGGACCTACCTTTATGGCGGTTGGAGCGCTGCATTTGGCTGGAGAAAGGAGTGTTTTAACCATGCTACAAAACAACGGATTTACAATCGAAAGAGTGCCCTTTGCATTTTTAAAATACAAGCCCACCAAGTAATACGAAACCCTCAATTAAAATGTCAGAACAACTCAGACAACACGTGGCCAAACGCATCGACATCAGTAACGATGAATGGAATGAATTCATTGCTTTGTTCACGCCGCGTAAATTAAAAAAGCGAGAATTTTTGACAAAGCCCGGTGATGTAAACGATACCAGTGCTTACATCATATCGGGTTGCTTGCGCACTTTTTATACCGATGGCAAAGGTCATGAGCACACCATGCAAATAGGCTTTGAGGATTGGTGGGCAGGCGATTGGCTCGCTTACATTACAGGCTCGCCTGCGCACTACAGTGTAGAGGCGCTTGAGGACACGGAGCTATTGCTTTTAAGTCGATTGGAGCAAGAGGCTTTTTATGCGCATAATTTG
Source organism: Flavobacteriales bacterium (assembly GCA_027488055.1). Taxonomy (GTDB): domain Bacteria; phylum Bacteroidota; class Bacteroidia; order Flavobacteriales_D; family Sanyastnellaceae; genus CANHSF01. Next base: position 8,672 of record JAIYCK010000236.1, read on the forward strand.
AAATTCGAAAAATACTTCCGCATCTTATTGCAATCTGCTTATGTGGCGGGTCAACTGCGATTGATAAGTACAATGAGCAAAAGCGCTGAAGAACGTTACATGGACTTGATTCAGAAGTATCCTCACATGGAGTTACGTGTGGCACAGCATCACATTGCATCCTACCTCGGAATCACCCCCGAGGCCCTTAGTCGGATCAAACGGAGCATCATTGAAAAGACAAGAATGGAGCGCTCCAAGTCTTAGGTTGTCCACAGTTGTTGATAAAGATTATTGGAAGGTGCGCAGTGATAGTACTATTATTGAAGCCACTTTAATGATGAGAGCTCGGTTTCCACCCGGATCCGGTCTTTAGAGATTGGTTATTAACGTTACATTAAGTGAATCCAATGAATCCTGCTCAATAGGCGCCACCCTAGGGCAGGATTCGCTTTGTCTAGCCATAGGTTCATGCTTGTTTTTTTTAGATTATATTGGCATGATCATATGAGACAACCATCACAATATTTCATCCCGCTCTTTTTTGCTTGCGCAGCCTTATTGGGTTTGGCAGGATGTCGCATGGAGAAGCGTTTATATCGTCCAGGTTGGCATGTGGAAGGACGCAGTTCAACCAATGTGACGAGTCCGTTGGTTAAGCCCCGCGCTAAGGAAGGTATTTCAAAGATTACTATTGCTGATAGGATGGATACTGTGTGGGCGAATGAACATTCGCCCAATGAGCAGGGGCCACACAAAGCAGAATATGAAGCAAACGTTTCACAAGGTCATGCTCAGATTCATCGGGGATCAGTGGGCACTAAGGGAAGGAAAGGGTTCACGGGAAAACACTCAGACGTAAATAGTCACAAACAATTGCATCCCAAAGCAGCCTTGTCATTGCTATTGGGTGTTGTGTCCATGGGGTGCGTTATCCTCCCTCTTCTGGTATCTGGTTTGGGCGTTGCCATTGTGATAGGCTTGGCTGTTCTTTTGCTCGTATCGGCCATCCTCGCTCAGAAGTGTAGTCGGATTGCGATGGAAGACATGTATATGGCGCGAAACCGCTATGCAGGCAAGGCAATGGCAGCGGCAGGAATGATCCTGTCAATTTTGTCCATGGTAGCGCTCCTTGGTATCCTGATCATCGCCTTATTGGGCGTGGCCTTTCTGAGTCTGGTTTAGGTTGACTTCAGCGTGTTGTGCCAGGATACACTTTCAATGCCTCTTCCAAACATTTAACGGCTTTGCGAAGAGCGTCTTGATTCAATACATAGGCCATGCGCACCTGTTGCATTCCAGGCGCTGGCTTTGAGTAGAACCCTGTAGCTGGAGCCATCATCACCGTCTCATTTTGGTATTCGAAATGCTCGAGGATCCACTGGCAAAAGGAATCGCTATTATCGATGGGTAATTGAGCAATGCAATAAAATGCTCCTTTGGGTTTTGGACAAACCACTCCAGGAATGGCGTTGAGTCCGTCTACCAGGATGTCGCGTCGCTTCACATATTCATCCACCACGCCTTCAAAATATGATGGGGGAGTCTCCAATGCATACAGCGATGCCATCTGACCAAAAGTTGGTGGGGACAATCGGGCCTGCGCAAATTTGAGCGCTGCAGCCATCACTAACCTGTTCTTTGTTATCAAAGCACCGATGCGAGCTCCACACATGCTATATCGCTTGCTCACACTGTCAATCATGATGGCATTGTCTTCGATGCCAGATAGATTCATCACACTGTAGGGCTGCGCGCCATCGTATGCAAATTCACGATACACTTCATCTGCCATCAAGAACAGGTCGTGTTTTTTCACGATATCACGAAGGTTCTCTA
>JAIYCK010000258.1 GCA_027488055.1 Flavobacteriales bacterium
CAAGGTTATGGGTAAAGTGAGAACAGCTTCCTCGACCGAAGTGCTTGTTTGAGGTGCAATGGCCCATTGCACCTCCATATCAGCCATCACCTCTATATAAGGTGTAGCAGTTCTGAACGTTAGGTCATCCTGCCATAATATGCCATCTACATAGATATCTATCACTTGCAGGGACTGATCAGGGCTGTTGTGAATGACCTGAACTAGCGCAGTTTGTGCAATTGTGTGGAAAGAAGCAAAGCTCACACAAGCGGCAAACAGAAGTTTTTTAAAATGTCTCATTGGGGGCGGTTGAAATAATTTCAGTCTAAATTAGTGGTTATTGAATGCTGAAAATTGGAGAACATGGATAATCCAGCATTTTCCGACTTTCAAACCCTATTCGAACGCAAAAGACGATTGTTGGTTTCGCTTGAAGGTTAAAAATCGAAAAAAAACAATTCGCCACATTGAAATTCACTGCCACGCAGAGAAAGGAGTAACTCCTCACATTGCAGATTTTCCACATTGCTATTTGGCAACTTATTAAATTTAAGTAAAGTAAGTCTTGTTTGATCCCTGTACATTTGGGCATGAAAAAAATTATACTTGGCGCAATATGCTGCTCATTCGGACTCACTGCATGCGATCCGAAAACATTGGAAGGTGTATTGAATTCAATTCCGTCCACCACTCAAACCACTCCACTCACCAACGAAGAAATCGTTAAAGGGCTGAAAGAAGCGCTCCGAGTGGGTGCACAAGCTGCAGTGAGTCGCACATCAGTCGAAAATGGGTTCTTGAATGATCCATTGATTCGCATTCCATTTCCCGCAGAAGCACAACAAGCGCGTGATTGGGCGATGAGTAAAGGGTTATCCAACCAAGTGAATACATTTGAAACAACGTTAAATAGAGCAGCGGAAAAAGCATCCGCACAAGCTTTTCAGATTTTGGGTGATGCCATTGTGCAAATGACAGTGCAGGATGCGTATACCATTTTACATGGAGAAAAAAATGCAGCCACTTCTTATCTGCAGCGCACAACGACCACTTCTCTGAAGCAATCTTTTGGGCCGATTGTTAAAAAAGCCATCGAAGAGGTAGAGTTAACCAAATACTGGGAACCCATTACCACGGGCTACAACGCCACCACCATGCTAACGGGCAAGCCCAAGGTGAATACAGATTTACAAGCGTATGTATTAGATAAAGCCTTGGTAGGACTGTTTACGCATGTCGCTCAGGAGGAGGAAAAAATTCGCAGTAATCCGGCAGCGCGGATCAACGAGATACTGAAAAAGGTATTTGGAAGTCTCGACAAATAAGGTCATAAAAAAACCCCGATTCAATGAATCGGGGTTTTTTATTTCCTATTGGAAAAATATTAGTTAGCGGTTTGAACCACTGGACGTTTTCTTTCTTGAATACGGCTGGCTTTACCAGTCAAGCTGCGCAAGTAGAAAATACGTGCTCTACGTACCTTACCGCGTTTGGTCACCGCAATTGCATCGATGAATGGAGAAGCGATTGGGAAAATACGCTCAACACCAATACCACCACTGATCTTGCGAACTGTGAAATTTTCTGTTGCACCAGAACCTCTGCGTTGAATCACGACACCCGCAAACTCTTGGATACGCTCTTTGTTACCCTCTACGATTTTGTAGCTTACAGTAACGCTATCACCAGCACCGAATGTCGGCCATTCTTTCACTGGGTTCAATCTTTTTTCTAATTCTTTAATGAAGTTCATGACGTTGCAACTTAAAATGTTTGGCATCAAAAAAGGTTAATGCTACCTATTTTGAGGGGTGCAATATTACGCATATTTTTTCGAATCATTGCTACCCGATCCAACTTTTTTCGAAAATACCCTCACTTTTATCTAATCTGTTTCCTTTCAACACTTTAAAGTCATCTATGGCAAGGATGCTTTTCCCCCTTAAATCGAAGCTAAGCCTCACTTTTTCAGCCCTTTATAAAAGTCCGGAGTATGTTTCCACCTTTTGTGTGTCCACAACCACAATTCGGGCTTACGATGGATATCTGCTTCCAGAATATCAAACAAGCGTTGAGTCAGTTCACCCTTTACAGCACTTTTGGGTTGATCCGAAACCACTTCAAAAGTAATTTGATAGTACCCACGTTTTATTTTATCGATGTGCCCATAGACCAGAGGGCGACTCAATTCAGTTGCATATTTTTCGGCCCCGAATAAAGCAGCCGAATGAATCCCTAAAAACTGAATCCACACACATTTTTTGGGATCCGATGGAGATTGATCAAATGCCAATATCAACGCATCACATGGGTTATTGGTTTGAGCCATATAGTTGGCCGTTTCACGGGTAGGCACCATGTGCAGTCCAAAACGACTGCGTGAATCCCTGACTTTCTTGTCAAAAAAAGCATTGCTTAGCCGCTTGTAGACACCAATCAGCTGATGCTTCAGTGGAGCTGGTGCCGCCATGGCCCACAATTCCCAATTGGCATAATGACCACCCACCAAAATGACACTTTGATTGCGTTCGGCAAAGGCATTGATCACCTCTGGATTCACATGCTTCATGCGCGCCTGTGCCTCTTGAGCAGTGATGGAAAAATTCTTCAAGGATTCTATCACCAAATCACAAAAATGTCTCATGAATTTTTTACGCAATGCTACCACCTCTTTCTCCGACAGATGAGGCAATGCTTTGCTGATATTGAATTCGATGACCCTTTTGCGATAAGGCACCACATAACTTAGCACCACATAAAAAAAATCGGAAACCCCATAGAGCAACCAATAGGGCAATAAGCTAATGGGTTTAATGATTAGCCAAAATAAGAGTGCACTCGCCATAGGTGGGAATTAAGCCACTGGATCTTTGAGCATCATACGCAGTGACAAGGCCAATTTCTGTTTGAGGTCCTTGCGCGCAACGATGTAATCGAGAAAGCCATGTTCCAAGACGAATTCAGCACTTTGAAAACCCTCGGGCAAATCTTTACCGATGGTTTCTTTTACAACCCTCGGGCCCGCGAATCCGATTAGGGCTTTGGGTTCGGCAATATTGATATCCCCCAACATGGCAAAAGAAGCCGTGACACCGCCTGTGGTAGGATCAGTCAAAATAGAAACATATGGAAGTCCCGCTTCCGCTAAACGTGTCAACTTAGCAGATGTTTTGGCCATTTGCATCAATGAGAACCCTGCTTCCATCATGCGCGCTCCCCCACTCTTCGATATACAAATAAAGGGGATTCCATGCTGAATGGCATCATCCACTCCTTTGGCAAATTTTTCGCCAACCACCGAACCCATAGATCCGCCAATGAAGGCAAAATCCATGCAAGCGATGACCGCCTCTACTCCATTGATTTTTCCCTTCGCTACGCGCAATGCATCTTTCAAACCCGTTTTGGCAATGGTGGTTTTGATCCTGTCTTTGTAATTCTTGGTGTCTACGAACTCCAATGGATCGCCACTTATAAGGTGGGATGCAATCTCTACGAATTCATTTTCATCAAACAAGATGGAGAAATACTCCAATGATCCTATTTTCTCATGATAATCGCATTGTGTGCATGTCCAATTGTGATCGGAATGCTGCTCGCGACTCATTACGTTTTTGCATTCAGGACATTGATACCAAAGTCCTTCGGGTATTTCCTTCTTTTCGCGACTATCGGTCGTGACTCCTTTTTTCTTTCTTTTAAACCAACTCATTGTAGATAGACAATTTGTGTTGAAGACCAACTTGAATCTGGTCAGGATCGCAAATGTAATACAAGCGAACGAATATCATAAAACTGATCTAGGATGCCGTCCTCGAAAGGCAATCAGCGTAATACATTGATGTGCCCAACCTTGAGATGCTCAACGCCCTGATAATCATAGTATACAATGCGATATGCATATGGCAAATCGATGCGCCCGGTACCTGGAGTCCAAGCCTTGGACCAGTCGCGTGTCTCAAAAATGGCATTCCCAAGTGCATCATAGATAATCAAATGATATCGAGTGATATCGTGCCCCAGCGGCTGCCATGCTTCATTGATCGCGTCTTCGTTGGGAGTAAATGCATTTGGGATGAATAAATCGCTGGAACACACCAACTCCAACACCTCGAACCGCATGGAATCGACGCCACAGAAGTTGTTGGCAGTCAATTGATAGTTGCCTGCCTCATTGATCTCCAACCAAGAGCCCAAAGTATCATTCTGCCAATAGTATGAGTCATAAGGCGATGGATCCACGCCTATGGTTGTGGATGTGCCAGCGCAGAGATCAATCAACGTATTTTCAGGAAGGTTGGGCGTTTCGCGATGCTCTATTGCAATCGGAAAATAATATTCGCACGAACCCGACTCGGCCGTAAACACATAATCGCCTGCTTGATTGGTTTGCAATATGTTTTGTGCTCCAGGAATATTCCAATCGCCTGGCCATTGGGGATCCAAAGTCAATGTTGTTCCGTCACAACTCACGGTATCCGCACCCAGCAGCCATTGAGGTTTTGGATGAATGATGATTTGGGTGGTATCATAGAACACACACTCATTTTGCTCATAATACCAGTTCACCTGCGCACTTTCATACGTCAACCAAACTGGACTATAAGATCCATCGGACCACCAAACTGATACAGGCAATTCCAGGAGCAATCCATCCGGCGCACACGCCTCATGCAAAGCTGGAAGATCCACCTCTGGAAAAACTTCTTCGATGACCAAAACAGTGTCGTTGAGCGTGCAACCATTGAACTCGATGGCCACCGTATGCTCTCCATATGATAAATCGACTGAAGGCGCATCCAGCTCTTCATTCCAAAGGACATTGTACTAAGGGGATGGAATGGTAAACGCAGCAGATTCATTGTGGCAAACAACAGTGTCTTGCAAAGGCACATAATTGGGCATGTGTCGCACTTCTATGAGCACGGTGTCGGCTGCTATGCAACCTACATTGGCGCTGTCTCTGACCACGACTAGTTCCATGGTCATGTCGAAGTCCGATGCGTTGGACCATTGGAAATTGGGCTGTGCACTCGATGGATTATCGATGCCCGCATCTGGAATCCAGGTATAGTTGTAGTTGAACGCGGATGGCTGTCCCAACACAACAATCTCATTGCTACAAATTGAAAGATCGGGGCCCGCAAAAGCCGGTTGAGCAAGTTGAATGGCTTCACAAGCTGTAAGCGAAATATCGTCCAACCCAAAATCATTTCCCCCTGTTTGCCATTGATTGTTGATGATACACACTTCTAGTTCTGTGGACGTTCCGCTGTTCCAAGTAGCAGTAAAGGAGCTCCATCCTCCCGTAGCGATGATGGAATCGGTGCTCCATACCCCATTGAAAGATGCGTACAATTGGGCCATGGGATGTGGATTAGAATTGTTGGTGACATCCCTTGTCCAAAATGAAAAGGTGTAGTCCGTTTGAGGCTGAACATTGTGCGTTTGACACCACACCTCAGAACCCAAAGCCCCCATTCCATTGGCTATAAAAAAACTACCAGATGGCGGATTGGTATGATCCGTACCCGCAAAACCACTGTGATAAAACACAGCATTGGTACCGATGGTATACGTATTCTCCGGGCAAAGTGGACATGTAAAAATACCCGTGACATATTGCATATTGGACAAAAAGCCTGAGTTACCTGCACTGAAATCACCATTTGTGATCAAATCAACCTGCACCTCGCACGATCCGCATTGCGATCGCAGCATTACCGGTATGGCGAAACATATAAAAAAAACAAGCTTAGTCATGGTGATTCACTAAATCATGTTGGGGAGTGACTTGATTTGCATGATTAATCACAGGATTCGCGTACATCTCAAGCATGATCTCGCGGGCCATTGCAAACAAGTTTTCCTTGGGAAGTCCTGTCTTCTTTCTGCCCAATATGAGCTTCCAAACTCTACCTCTTACATAATTCAAAAAGGCTATTTTTTGTATGTTGCTGTATTCTGCGCGATAGGTCTTGGTGTCATTCAATAGATCAAATGCGATGTAATTCGTGGGCCATAGTTTATAGATGGTATGCATTTGCCGATCGATTGCCTCGCCTATGGCTCTTACCTTTTCATTTTTGTTTGCAATGTTTCGTATCTGTTGATAGGCCTCATCCAACGGATGTCCCACAGATACGTGCACCCTACCTTTGTGCCCGGTAATCCCTGTCAGCATGGAATGAAAATCTTCGAGCGGTTGCTTGGTGTATTGACCAAATATTTTATGGTGCAACAATTCATGTGTTTTGAGCATATCGCATGGATCGTATTCATAACTGACGCACATGGGCAAGAGGTTGAGATCTGTCAGTGCATCCACGATATCGCCTTGATTCGACATGGCAAACATCTTGAGCAAACCTGTGCTTGTACGATCGTCACCGTTTTTGGAGCGTCCTTCGCGCTGGGCAATCCAGATTCCAGTGTGTTGTTGTGTAATGCTGTGACGAATGTAATTGCTAAGTCGTAATGAGTAATAATAGCCTTCTTTGGCATTCACGTCACGATTGACGATGATGTTCTTGTTGGCACGCACGAGATCGCGCACAGCTTGGGTTTTGAGTAAGTTGTCACCAATTGCAATTTCGGTGGAATTCAGTCCTTGTTCGAACAAACTAATATTCAGCAGCGCACTGTCCAAGACAATGTCTCTGTGATTGCTAATAAAGAGATATCCTTTGTTTTTCTCAAGACTCTCAAGATTGGAAAATGTCAATCCGCTGGTTGTCATTTGAGTAATGACTTTGACAGCAGGTGCGCTAATTTCTTCCTGAAATTGTTGGATGTTTTCGATACTCAAAAACATTTTGCGAATGCTTGCCTTACTCAATCCAGGGTAGACCCATCGCATCATTTTGTAGAGCGAATCCTCTTCTACCAATCGAGCCAAAGCCTCCTTCAACTCCGCGTCGTTGTAGGGACGAATATCATCGAAAGCAAACACATCAATAGGAGCATCCATGCAGCAAAATTACAAAAAATGAAATGAACACCCTCTGAGCAACCTGAAAGCGCAAGGACATAAAGGGTCCAGCGGAGCACAAAAGAACTGTATATCAGCTCGTTGCAAAATTCATTTTGTAAGAGACAGCCCGCTGTTGAGCTCATCTTTAGACACGATCGCATGGCATTCATTGAAGCCGAGCATTCAAAGCTGCGAGTATTCCAAATAGCGACTACCTTTGCACATACCATATGACAGCCACTTTCGAATCCCTCAAACTCACTCGACAATACCTCAACGCCATTGAGGAGCTGGGGTATTCTATTCCCACCGAAATTCAACAGAAAGCCATTCCTGTAATCATGGCGGGACAAGATGTCATAGGCATCGCACAAACGGGAACGGGCAAAACAGCTGCCTATCTCTTGCCGTTGATGCACACATTGAAGTATGCACAAGGCGATGATCCGCGTTGTTTGATATTGGCACCAACCAAAGAATTGGTGATTCAAATTGAGAAGAATATTCAAGAATTGGCCAAATACACGGATTTACGTTGGGTATCACTTTACGGAGGAATTGGTCCGAAAACACAAATCGAGCAGTTGGAAAAAGGTGTGGATTTAATTGTTGGCACACCTGGTCGCTTTTTGGAGCTCTACAGCAAGGGTATTTTCATCAGTAAAAAGATCAAACACGTCGTGTTAGATGAATGTGATCGCATGATGGATATGGGCTTTTGGCCCCAACTGAGGGACATTCAAGAAAAACTTCCTCAGAAGAAACAACAATTGTTGTTCAGTGCCACCTTTCCTGATAAAGTCCAACGTATTGCCGATAATTTCTTGCTTTGGCCGACGCGCATTGAGGTAACTCCTCAAGCAACACCTGCGTCTACGGTGGGCCAGGTAATATATGCTACAGCCAACAAAAAAACGAAAGCCAATCTGATCAAACACCTATTGCGCACGGACCCTACCATGACGAAGGTGATCATCTTCACCGCGACCAAAGGGGATGCCAACATCCTCGCCGAAATGCTGGATGAAGAGCGTTTGGGGCCGTTGCGATTGCTCCACAGCAACAAAGGACAGAATGCGCGTATCAATGCCATCGAGGATTTCAAAACAGACTTGGTAAGGTTGTTAATCAGCACCGATGTCAGTGCGCGAGGCATTGATATCTATGAAGTATCACATGTAATAAACTTCAATGTGCCGACACATTACGAGGATTATGTGCATCGCATCGGTCGAACTGGGCGGGCTTTTAAGACGGGCATGGCTATTTCCATGTATGATGTGAG
>JAIYCK010000122.1 GCA_027488055.1 Flavobacteriales bacterium
CAACCGCTACCAGTATCCAGGGTATGATGAAGATGAATTGCGCAACAAGGTATCGCGCATCCGCCAGGAAATTTGGCTCGAACTCAATGACAACCTTACAGCGCTAGAGGCGGTGAATGTGATGAATCACATGCTCTTCAAAGTACATGGATTTCAAGGTAACCGCGAGAACTACCACCAGCCGCAGAATTCGTATTTGGCCGATTTGGTTAGCAGCAAAAAAGGCAATCCGCTTTCCTTGGGGATTTTATATGCGCACTTGGCGCACACCTTGGATTTGCCCATCTATGGGGTGAATTTACCCAGTCATTTTATCCTGTGTTATATGGATGACACCATCAAATTATTGATGGAGTTGAAAGGCGAAGAAGCGCAATACGATCCCATGGATGCCCCGGTATTGTTTTATATCAATCCATTCAACGAGGGAGCCATCCTGCATCATCAAGAGATCGAAGATTTTCTGAACAAGCAACAGTTGCCATTGGATCCGCGGTTTGTGGGGCCTTGTCAGCACACCGACATGATCGCAAGGATGATCAACAACCTGATTCATTCGTATATAGCTGCGGGGCGCGATGAGAAGGTGAGGGAGCTCAGAGCTTTGCAGTCACTTTTGCTCGAGGTATAGGACACTCCAATTATCAGAGTCAAATGGTGGTTTAGCGCTTATTCTTAAAAAAATCTTGCAGCATGGCCACGCATTCATTGGCCAATACACCGCCGAGTACTTCCGTTTTGGGATGAATCAAGGGCTGATTGTTGTCAGCATGATGGCCAAATTTGGTGTACCCGCGCTTGTCGTCGTAAGCGCCAAACACAATGCGTCCGATGCGGGTATTGTATGCTCCACCGGCGCACATCACACATGGCTCAAGAGTGACATACAGCGTGCATTCATTGAGCGATTTACCACCTAAATATTCAGAGGCACTGGTATAAGCCTGCATTTCGGCGTGCGCAGTAAAATCATTTAAGCGCTCCACCAGATTGTAGCCGCGGGCGATGATCTGACCTTGACATACAATCACACAGCCTATGGGTACCTCGTTTTGTTCCATTGCAAATTGCGCCTCACGCAAGGCCATCTGCATAAAGAATTCATCTGTTTGTTGCGTTTCTGACATGCGGTAAAGATAGTTTTTGTGATTGGAACTATTACATATTCCATTCATAGTGCAACTGTCCGCTCCTTTAGTTGCGGCAACGGACAAGATGATCGGTCGAAAAATCTTTGAGGTGGTTGAATGTTTTCGACAATGAAAGTGGAGCGCACTCTTAGCTTAGAATGTAATGCGGAGGAGCTTGCATCACCATTTTTTTGGACAGTAGATACTTTAACAAATACTCTTGCTCAGTTTGGCCGGGTGTTGCAAATACATAAGGGCGAATACCCATGGCATGCATATCCATCAAGGTGCTGTATCCCGCATTGCAAATGACCTCCTCACTGGCGGACAACACTTCGCCAATCCGCTCATCGGACAATCCATAATACACATCCAAGGCGCCTATTGTCTTCTGGTCTTCTCCGCCGATATGGGCGCCGTTGGTGATAAGCGCGATTTTTTCAGGTGACTGTTGCAAGGCCTTCACCAGGTGTTTTTCCCATGCGGAGCGGAGCGGTTCAGGGCAAGACAGCAAGATTGCTTTTTGATACACCGATGGTGACTTGTGCAGCGCACCGAAGCGCGACTGCGGTCCTATGAATGTCAATGCCATGGGCGGTTTGCGACCATGACTGAGTTCGCCCGATAAGGAAGCGTCGATGGATTCGAAATCAGGGACCCAGCATTGATCGAATCTACGCAGGCGATGATGGATGTAAGCGCGCAATAAGGGCTCGGTTAGAAAGGATGCGCGCGGAAAAATTTGATGCGTAATGATGGTGTTTTGCGCATCGCGGTGGAATAGGCCGTATCGGTTGTCGCTGATGATTTGGTCGAACTTGATTTCTTTTTGAAGTACCTGCAATGCGCGATGTTCGCGGTGTTGCACGGCATGAATCTCCCGAGCTTGTCGGCGCATATTGGCTACAAAACTCTTGGAAGGCAGGTAGGTGATGGCGTAGGATGGAAGGGAATGGGCAGGCAAGGCAGGAAAACGCCGAGACAACCATTGCCCAGCGTCGCCGCTCAATCCCAGGTGCACTTCATGACCTGCTTGCAAGGATCGGAGGACGATAGGTACCAAGCGAGTGGCATGGCCCAAACCCCAATCCAATGGGGCGATCAATATTTTTTCTGAAGCAGCGATGCGATGTAACTTTGAAGCGAATTTAATCAATCAACGTGGGCAAGGATAAATTAAAACGGTGGGCCGAGAACAAGACATTTCCGCATGTATTTGAACCGGATTTGATGCCAATTATCAAAGAGCAACAAACCTTTATGAAAGGGGAGTGGCATGGGTTCTTCCAAAATCAGGCACCGATTACCTTGGAGTTGGGCTGTGGAAAAGGCGAATACACGGTGGGATTGGCTCAGCGCTATCCCCATCGCAATTTTATTGGCGTGGATGTCAAGGGGCATCGTTTTCATAAAGGTGCGAAAGATGCCTTGCAAATGGGCTTACAGAATGTTGCATTTTTGCGCACTCGAGTCGAGTTTATCGCTTCTTATTTTGCGCCCGATGAGGTCGATGAAATTTGGCTCACTTTTTCCGATCCGCAGCCCCAAGACAAGGTGGGAGTGCGCCGCATTACCTCCAAATACTACGCAGACAAGTACCGTCAATTTCTAAAGACCGGCGGTTACATCCACATCAAACACGACAATCCCGAGGTATATCGTTTGGCCCTTTTGGAATTTGGCGACGATCCCCGTTATGAGATCGAAACCCACACCTTTGACGTGTATGGTGAATATCTTACACAACAAACGTCTGAATGGCAAGATATCCTGCAGATTCGCACCTATTATGAGCAAATGTGGTTGGACGAAGGTCGGGTGACCAAATATGTGCGGGTGAGGTGTTTGTGATATAGGGTTGAGCGTTCTCTCTAAGGCGCTGGAATGTGATTTTTACGAGATCAAGTTTCTTAATTGAAACATTGCCCATGGCTACATCTTTTTGATCCTATTCTTTAATAGCTTTGAGAATGTTGCCCACTTCGCGCGCGCCAAAAATAACGCTGAGTCGCATCAAAACAGAACTTTGCACATACACAAATTCACTGTTTACAGGATTGATGATTGCATTGATGTTGTACGAGAAATACCTCACATTGGAGAGAACAAAATACTTGCTCGGATCTTCTTTCACCTTTATTTCTAGTTCGGCCATGCTCAACACTTCGTATGGGTATTTGTACTTTTTTAGGGCCTTAAGTGCAATGTCATTGGTGATTTCTTTTGGTATCAAAAGTGTTCTGTCTTTCACTTTCTTAACATCAGGGGTAGTAAGGGGGGTATGTATTACATGGGATTTTTTGGTGAGTACAAAATCGTTCAACTGCTTTAAACTTGCCTTGAGATAGGTGATCGACCAATTCACGAATGGAGCGTAATCGATGCTAACCCCGATTTCTATGGGCTCTTGTAGGATAAA
>JAIYCK010000232.1 GCA_027488055.1 Flavobacteriales bacterium
AAATGAACTTGCCTCCGCTATTTGACGAGGACATCACACGCTTGGAACAAGCCATCGATGCGATGGAGAACGATTTGGAGCCCATGCGTTCCTTCGTGTTGCCGGGTGGAGCCATGCAAGTGTCTCATTGCCACATTGCACGATGCGTATGCCGAAGGGCCGAGCGATTGGCCACAGCATTGCACGAGTTAGATCCACGGCACGAAAGAGCGGTCATTTACCTCAATCGCTTGTCGGATTACTTATTTGTGCTTTCCCGCAAAATGTCCAAGGATTTGAAGGCCGAAGAGATGCCGTGGAAGCCGCGCCTGGCGCCCGATCAGAACACCTAAAGCCCATGTGCAATAAGGATTTGTTGCATTTTGTGTTGCTGTTTTGATTTTACACAAAAATGATTACTTTCGCACAACGCTAAAAAAAACGTGAAGCAAGGCAACCTTTGCACACTAGGAAGTCCTTTTTTACGTACAGCGAAATGGATATAAACAAAAGTTTTACGCAATAAAAGATAGTACTATGTATTGGACATTGGAATTGGCATCATATCTCGAAGATGCACCCTGGCCCGCCACAAAAGATGAGTTGATTGACTACGCCATGCGCGCAGGTGCGCCGTTGGAGGTCGTTGAGAATTTGCAACAAATCGAAGACGATGAAGAAATTTTCGATACCATCGAAGATATTTGGCCTGATTATCCCACCAAGGAGGATTTCTTCTTCAATGAGGATGAATACTGATTCGTATTTCTCACACAAAGAGTAACAAGTATTGTAAAATACTTGTGTTTTCATGGTAAAAGGGACCGTTCGCTCGAAAGAGTGGGCGGTTTTTTTATGGCTTATCGAACCACCATCCGCACTGTTTGCCTGCTTTTTTGCTCCAACAAAACGTCCCGGCCAGCAGTCAGTTGAGCCAATGTCTGATCATCCCAATGGCGCACTGTAATCAAGGTAAGTCCCTCATTGTAGCGGATGGCGTAATGCCCGCGCATGGCCTCAAACAACAAACCACGTTTGTAGGTATCGGTATCAATGCAAATCGAAAAACTGATGGCCGAATTTTCCATCAGATTCACCCGAATGCCAATTTCTGATAAGGTGCCAAATATCTCGCGCAAATTGTCTTCCACAATGAAACTAAAATCCTTGGGAATAAAACTCACGAGATCTTGATTGCCCTTGAAAATATAACTGGGCACCAAATGATCACTGGAGGTATTTTCTTGAATGATACTGCCTGCTTCTTCGGGGTGAATGAAACTTTTGATGTAGAGCGGAATCCCTTTGTTTTGTAGCGGTTTGATCGTTTTTGGATGAATGACACTGGCGCCGTAATAGGCCAGCTCAATGGCTTCACGAAAACTGATGCTATCCAATTTCACTGTATTATCAAACCATTTGGGGTCAGCATTGAGCATACCGGGCACGTCCTTCCAAATGGTCACTGTGGCTGCGTCGAATAGAAAGGCCATGATGGCTGCGGTGAAATCTGAGCCTTCTCTTCCCAAGGTAGTCGTAAGTCCTTGCGCTGTGCTTCCAATAAATCCTTGCACGATAAAAATACTGTTCGGTTCCATGGATTGTGCAATGGCTGCAGCACGCGAGGAGCTCAACTCCCAGTCCACACGCGCATCACGATGGCGGGCATCGGTGCATATCAGTCTTCGCACATCGAGCCAAGTGCTCCCAATGCCTGATGCCGTCAAATATCCATGTACCAAAGCGGTGGATAGCAATTCGCCGTAGGATACGATTTGATCGTAGGCTTGATCATACGAGCCAGCGATAGGAGATGCCAAAACAGTTTGAAGACTTTCCCATTGCTGATCAAAGCCCTGCATGTCTGCAGCTGTGAGCAAAAGGTCGTCGGCAATGGCGGTATGAAAGGCCAAGATCGTTTGCAAGGGTTGTGCATAATCCTCACCTTGAAAGCGTTTTTCGTGAATCATTTCCAAGGCATTGGTCGTCTTGCCCATGGCGCTTATAACGACCACCAAAGGACCTTGTTGATAGTGCTGAATGATATGCGCCACGTTGCGCACCGCTGCGGCATCTTTCACAGAGGCACCGCCGAATTTGAATACATGTAGTTGCGAGGACATCAAAGCGAAATTAAGACATTATGCAGATGGGTGATGTGTTGCCAAGAATCAAAATAAGATCTTGCCATTGATCCATTCGGGATCGAGCACAGCGTTGTATTTCCGATAAAAATTCAAAGCGGGCTCATTCCAATCCAAGACCTGCCAGCATATACCTGCCATTCCATCGGCCTTGGCTTGTGCCACACATTGTTCGAAGAGGCGATGTCCGATGCCTTGACCGCGATACGGTTCTTGCACATAAAAGTCTTCGAGATAAGTCATGGCCCCTTTCCAAGTGGAATAGCGCACATAACACAACGCCATGCCAACCACCACGCCCGCGTGCTCTGCTACCAGTAGGTTGAATAAGGGTCGATCACCAAAGCCATCGAGGCGCATTTGTGCGGCCGTATGGGTCACTTCATGGGGGGCTTTTTCATACAGTGCCAACTCATGCACCAGATCCATCACTGCATCCACGTCGTCTGCCGTGCCATTGCGAATTATGATTTCTTCCATGGCGTGAAATTACACATTCTGCTCCAAGCAAGTCCACTGGAAGGATTATCGCTCGAATGTCTTAAATTTGCACCATGGCAAGTGTGCGTTTAGAAAAAGTAGGAGCCTTGGTGCGCAAGGAAATGAGTACCATGTTTCAGTTGAATATGAATGTCATGTTCAATGGAGTGATGATTACCGTGACCAATGTGCGCATATCACCAGATATGGGCTTGGCGAAGGTATATCTCAGTATTTTTCCTACCGAGCGCAAGGCAGAAACCATGACATTGCTCGAAGAAAAAACGGGTTTACTGCGCAAAATGCTCGCCGACAAGGTGGCCAAACAATTGCGAAAAGCACCCGATCTTCGTTTCTACTTAGATGATTCACTCGATTATTTTGAGGAGATTGATCGCCTCTTAAAAAAATAAGTCCAAAAATTCCTTGGGTATATCCTTGTTCATAGCCCGTAGGCACCTGTTTTCGAGAAAATCGCGGGGTATTATCAATATTATTTCCATGATTTCTACCTTGGTGGTAGCTTTTGTGACGGCGGCCATGATCGTAGTGCTCAGCGCCTTCAATGGCATCGACGACTTGGTCAAAAAGTTGTTTTCCAATTTTGATACACCCCTTACCATCGTGCCAGTGGAAGGTCGGTTTTTTGCCGATTCCTTATTGACGGATCAAGCTTTGTTGGGCATTCAGGGTATCAAAGGAATCAGCCGTGTGATTGAAGAAGATGCCTGGCTCAACTACGCCGACCGCAATGCTGTAGCTACCATCAAAGGGGTGGAGGATAGCTATGTGGCTTTATCTCCGTTGAGCGAAATGATGTACGAAGGTGAAATGGTGCTTCGCTCCGATAGTGTGCCTTTTGCCATTGTGGGTCTAGGTGTCCGCAGCGAATTGTACATGCCGGTAGGACAAGGACTTCCAACCATTATGGAAATCAATGCACCCGTCCGCGGACGCAAGTTATCACGCTACAAAGAAAATGCCTTCAACCGTCGCGCCACCAATGTGAGCGGTGTGTTTTCTGTGAATGCGGAGCTCGATTCCAAATACGTCTTATTGCCATTGAAGGAAACGCGACAATTATTCGAAATGCCAAACGAGGTGTCTGCTATTGAGATATTTCTCAATCAACCCGAGGATTTGGAGGGTGTGCAGAATGAATTGTTGAAGCTCCTACCTCCAGGACTCAAGGTGCAGTCGAGATTCGAAAAGAACGCGCTCATCTACAAAACCAATGCGAGTGAGAAGTGGGCCACCTTCCTGATCTTACTCTTCATCCTTCTCATAGCTTGCTTCAACATCATTGCTGCGCTCACCATGTTGATCATCGAAAAAAAGCGCGACATCTTCACACTTATGAGCATGGGCGCCACCATCCATGAGGTGCGTCGTATTTTTATCAATTTGATTGGGGCCATGGGCGGGACTATTTTGGGTGTGACCTTGTGTTTAGCACAGCAACGTTTTGGCTTGATTGCCATGCAAGGGGCCATGGTAGACCACTATCCGGTGAGTGTCCAATGGCAAGATGTGTTGGGTATTTGGTTGGTAGTAACGACCATGGGCGCAATGTTTTCGTTGTTTTTAGTGCGATTGTTAATGAATCGTTTTGTGAAACAATAAAGGGATGGGCTGTACCATGAATGGCTACTACCGAAGTCAACGTATCCCTTGCCACATGGATCAATTAATTCGATCTTAATTGCTTTTTCTCCACCCATTTGTATTGTAAATTGGCTCAATCATGCGTTTCCTAGTACTTCTTTTTTCTTTGTTTCCACTGTTCGCGGCTGCGCAATCGGAAGTGCCATTTGATAGTCTGCATACCAGCCATACGTGGTCATTCGATGGAGATACTTTGGCTCAAGAATGCAAGGAAATTTCGAAGTACAAATGGAATAAATTGGTCTTTTATTCATCCATCGGCACCGATCATAGTGGCAAACCAGATACAACTATTTTGAGCCATCAATACCGTGCAAATGGCCAACGTCTCAGTACACAAGAATACCGCTCACATGTGACGGAATGTGCAAGAACGCGTCCGATCGCTTACACGGATTCCATGTGGGGCATGTACAGTTGGATGGATGATAAACCGAGCGTGTATGTTGCCTACGAACCATGTCTTATACGCTACAACGCATCTACGCATTGGGTCGGTGATTTGGCCGTTCGCACTTCTGAATTGTACGAGGATTCAATCATGCGCGCCACCCTCGATTCGGTGTGGTTTGATGATCGCCAGCGCCCTACCCGGATCGTAAAATGGGTGAACGGATTAAAAAATTATAGCGAAACGTGCGAATACAAAGTGCTTGAGGATGATAGTATCCAAGACGTGAGAAGCATTTGGGACAATGGTGAACAAATTATGTGGTTGTCGAAATATCGGATCATGGAGGGCGATACCATCGTGGTGTATCAACGCTTCGGTCCCGATGATCGCAATCCAGAGCTGCGTGAGTCATTTTGGATATACGATGAGCGGCATAAGCAAACCGCGTATGTGGGCAAAGTGAATGGTAAGGAAACGAGTCGCGTAGATATAACCTATGATGCCAATGGGTTTGTCGAGTCCCACGTGCGTTATGAAAATGCGTCTGTAGCTGGTGAGCGCGAAAGTTGGAAGTGGATCGTTTCACCATCAGTCACCGAGGTGATCCATTTTACAAAGGACTTGACGCATTACAGCAAAACGATCAGTCTGCAGCTGGATAAGAAAAAATGCAAGTGGATTTACAGTAGCATTGTGGGTTGGAAAGATCCGAATGTGCTCGTTCCCCATCCCGATAATCTGAGATTGACGCATTACGTAGAATACGATGCAATGGATCGTGTATTGTTTCAACAGAACTACCAAGACGATGGTCGGCTATCGTATCAAGCCATGCATCATTACGAACCCTAGCCTTTGGATGCCAGATCGTACTGGCGCGATACTTCCGTCCAATTGATGAGCTCCATGATCGCTTTAAGGTAATCGGCTCTGCGATTTTGATAGTGCAAGTAGTAGGCGTGTTCCCACACATCAATACCCAAAATAGGCTGACCTGCTTGCTCAACGATTTGGGTCATCAATGGATTGTCTTGGTTGGCGGTCGAACTAACAAATAGGGCGCCTCCCGCGTTGACCGATAACCAGGCCCAGCCGCTGCCGAATCTGTTTTTTGCTGCATCCGTCAATTGTTGAAGCAGTGTATCGATGCTGCCAAAATGTTGAATAATGGCAGCCTGCAATGAAGGGCTCATTCCATCTTTCCCACCGGGAGCGATCCATTTCCAGAACATGCTGTGGTTATAGTGTCCACCGGCATTGTTGCGCACTGTAGCATCAGAGACATCCACCAATCTGCAAATTTCCTCCACACTTTTGCCACTTCCTTTGTAAGGCGATCCATTGAGTGCTTTGTTCAGTTTTTCAATGTACGCCGCATGGTGTTTGGTGTGATGAATTTCCATGGTCATGGCATCAATGGCAGGTTCCAAATCGGTGTAGGCAAAACCCAAGGGAGGCAATCTGAATGGCTCCAATGGCGCTGGGGAGTTCATAAGGTCCATTTTGGTGGCGCATCCAGCCATGGGACAGATCAAAAGCCCAGCACCTAAAATGCCAGCCGTTTTTAGAAATGTTCTTTTTTTCATCGCGATTGCAAGCTTACTGTTCGTTCAAAGGTCGCTTATTTCCGCTCAATTGAAAGACTTTATATCAATTTTAATTGCGACGAATTATATTGCATCGCTAAACCCCTTTTG
>JAIYCK010000347.1 GCA_027488055.1 Flavobacteriales bacterium
AGAGCCAAGAATTGGTTGCATCTTTTGGTGGGCGACACCAAAGCTGATACACCTTATTGGCAGGCGATATCCAATACGCCAGGAGGGCAGCAGGTGGGTGACACATGGCAATGGGGAACCCCCGTGCAAGAGCTCCCTAGTCCTATTTCCAAACGCGAGGAAGCACCTAGGCTATTTCTGGGTACCGCCTTGACTGTCACGCCAAAGGAGCCTCTACCCACGAAGCATCCATCTCAATTGTGGGGTGATTTTGTGCATCAATGCTTGGCTCGTATTCGTGTGCACGATGATTTGCAGCGTGCAGTCGATCGAACCTATGTGCCTCTGAAGCACGCATCTTGGATGTCAAAGGAAGAATTGTCAGAACATTTGCAGTCACTCCTTCATCAACCTTTGGTGGCCCCTTGGTTCGGTGACTTCGAATCGGTGTGGATGGAACACGACATCTACCTACCCAATGGGCAGGTCATACGACCCGATCGAGTGATTCGCAATGAAAAAGGAATTGCGGTGATTGACTACAAAACGGGTAAAAAGGATGAGACGCATCGCTCACAAGTGCTCCAATACATGCATGCGCTCAGCGAAATGTATCCAACACTGACTATAACGGGCCATTTGTGGTATTTAGAGACCAACGAGGTTCAACCTATCACTTAGTAAGTCGATCAGGAGAAACAGTAGGTTGCAGATTACGACGGGGTTATTTACCCGTGATGTATTGTTCGATCGCCATGCTCATACTCGGAGCCTTGGGTGAAGGAGCCATCACATCAATGCGCAATTTTTGATCCTCTACTGCTTTTGCGGTGGTTACACCAAAGGTCGCAATGCGAGTCGTGTTTTGCGTGAAATCCGGGAAGTTTTTGAACAATGATTCAATGTCTGTGGGCGAAAAGAACACCAACATATCATACTTTACATCGGCCAAATCACTCAAATCGGAACAAACCGTTTTGTACATCATGGCTCGCGTAAAATTGATTTTCTCTTTCTCCAAGGTTTCTGGTATGCTTGGCTTCAAAATATCAGAGCATGGCAGCAAAAATTTCTCGGTTTTATTTTTTTTGATGGGCTCCATCAATTCCTGAAAAGTGCTGTGACCAAAGAAGATTTTGCGCTTTCTAAATTGAATGTATTTCTGCAGATAATAAGCAATCGCTTCGGACATGCAGAAGTATTTCATGGTTTCGGGAATACCGATGCGCATTTCTTTCGCCAAACGGAAATAATGGTCCACCGCATTGCGACTCGTGAAGATGACACCTGTATGCTCTAACACATCCACCTTTTGTTGGCGGAAGTCCAATGCATTGACCCCCTCCACATGAATAAATGGACGATAGTCAATCTTTAGCTTGTGCTTTTTGGCCAGCTCAGCATACGGATTCTTATCGCTTCCGGGATCCTGTTGCGTGATGAGTATAGTTTTAATCTTCTCCGCCATGGTTGCGTTTGTGAGTCAAGATTTTAAGGTCAATTTTGGTTCGAATAATGTTTAGCATCTAGCTATGTGCGGTCCAAATCAATCGGGCGCACACAACCCAAGGCAGAATTTCGAGGGTGCAAATGTAAAAAAAGATATAAAACAATGGAACATTCACTTGCAAGGCATTGATAATTCCTCGCACAATTCGGTACAAAAGCATGCAGCCAACAATAATGGTTGCCACATACCAATAGATGAATGCCTGATTCTTAGGCATATAGACGAGCAATGTCATTGTAGGGAATAAAAACAACCCAATCACGCGGTTGATTAAATTCACATTATAGGCATATTCTGTTAATCCAAAATCTCCGTCTCCTAGGAATTTGACGGTATTTAGGATCAATTGTTTGATGAAATAGGCCGCCAAAACACCCCCGATGCATATGAGATAAACCACAAATGGAGGAATACCCCCAAAAGGCACTGCCCAAATGCTCAAGGTAAGATAGAGGAATAGACCCATAAGAAGGGCGTGGTTGATATTGAACAGCAAATTGGCACGCGGGGTGTTGGGTTCTTCGCGAATGGCCTGACGCAGTGCGCGAATATTCCAAGTGCTGGTCCACAGACGTTGAATCCGGAAAGGATAGTTCTTCCGTGTATAAGCAATGGCAACAAGTGTGAACAAAAACACAGGAAGCATCCAATCAGAGGCCCACTGATAAGCGGGTCTTACGATAGGCTCAAGGGTTGTTTGCGCAAAAACTACCATCTATTATCGAATCATTCGAAGGAAATTAACTTCTTGCTCTGAAAGATGGCGATACCGCCCACGAGGCAAATCTTTTTTAGTTAGGCCCGCATACATCACACGATCCAATTTCTTAATGGTATAACCAAAGTGCTCAAACAGGTGGCGCACAATTCGACTGCGTCCACTGTCAATGCGCACACCCACTTGGTGCGTGTCGTCATTTACAAATGCAATATCTTCCACTTTGGCGAAGCCATCTTCTATTTCTACTCCTGCACGGAAGGCATCCAGATGTTCGCCTCTTATTTTTTCCACGGTCTCCACATGGTACAGTTTCGGGATGCTCATCTGAGGATTTGTCAATCGCTTGGCAATGTCACCGTCATTGGTAAATAACAACAAACCAGTGGTTTGGCGATCCAATCGTCCCACGGGATAGATGCGCTCATTGCACGCATTGTCAATGAGTGCCATCACGGATTTCCGCTTATCCGTCTCTTCCAAGGTGGTCATATAGTCCTTGGGTTTGTTCAACAATACATAACGCATGGGCTCCGGCTTGAGTACCACGCTATCATATCGCACAACGTCTTTCGCCGGATCAATTTTATGACCCAATTCGGTCACTACTTTTCCATTGACCGACACCAATCCCAATTCGATTAGTTTGTCAGCATCACGGCGCGAAGCGATGCCAGCATTGCTCAAAAATTTATTTAAGCGCACCTCAGTCGATCTACGGCCTCTTGGTTTTGAATCGCTCGCATCTCCTGTCGCTTTGCGTGTGCGCGGTTTGAAATCGCGATCCTCACGATTGAATGTGCTGCGTTCACCATCCTCCGAACGACGGGTGTATGGTCTTTTGGCGCCTGAAGTTTCCTCCGAGCGACCATAGGGTTTGCGTTCACCGCCTTCTTCAGAGCGAGTGTAAGGTTTTCTTTCACTGGCTGCTGCGCGAGTATAAGGCTTGCGATCGCCGGGAGAGCTGCGGCCATAGGTTTTGCGCTCGCCACCCTCTTCGCTGCGAGTATAAGGGCGTTTCGCTCCTGTGTCGGATGATCTAGTATAGGGTTTGCGGTCACTTGATGCGCTGCGGTTGTATGGCTTGCGCTCTCCTCCCTCCTCACTGCGAGTATAGGGACGTTTGCTGCCTCCATCTGCAGAGCGCGTATATGGTTTGCGGTCACTTGATGCGCCGCGGCTGTAACTCGAGCGTTCACCGCTTTCGTCGGATCGTGTATAAGGACGTTTGGCACCGCCAGTGCTGCGACCTCCGGGCTTGGAATAGCCTGTAGAACGGGTATTGCTTCCCTCTGAGCGCGATGATCCATAGCTTCTTTCTTCGCCTCCTTTGCCGACGCGGCTAGGGCGAGCGCTTGAACTCCGCGTGCTGCGCTCCTCTCTCGCATCGCGTTGGCCACTCCGATCGCTCGAAGTTTTAGAACCACGATCACTTTTAGATGCGTCATCGCGGTATCTACTGGTGCTCGATTTCGAAGAGGCTCCTTTGCGTTTGATATCTTTTGAAGAACCCGTGGAAGAGCGTTTTCCCCTTTCACCCGAACTGGTTCTTTTTCCTGTACTTTTCATGCCATCGCTTGTTTGCTGCAAAGTTAAGCAATTGTGAGGCCTTTGGGCCAATCAATCCGCCTACCTCAAGCCATGATTCAAGGCAACATGCAATGTGCAGACTCATCAATCATGGTGCGATACCACAAAACGACCATAATGCACCTCACCCAAATCATCAAAGACGCGCACCTGATATTGACCAGGTCGTAGCTCCATCGTACTGAAGTCCAACTGTTGAACACTTGTTTCTTGCGAGGATAAAACGACTTGACCTTTGATGTCTGTAATTTCAACCATCGTCAAAGAGGGATTTGTTTTGCCCTCAATTGGGCTTGCTTCCAATCCGATGTGCAAGATGTCACTTGCTGGATTCGGCCATATCTTCAATTGGTTGGCGGCCTCCTCCGATGCACTGCGCAAGGTATTTAATACCTCATTGGTGGCGATCGGCTCGGCTCGATCGAAATACAAGGTAGCCTTGTTTTCAATGGCCTCGCCGATCGGAGCACTGGATGCAGCGCGGATGCGATATGAAATCGCTCCTTGACTCTCTAAACTGCTAAGCACGGCCGATGGCAGCGCGATGTCCTGAAAGCAGATTGTCAAATGACGCTGATCGGTCAATATGTAGCTATAATCGGAAGTGGCTCCAATCATCTCCAAACGCTCGATGTTTAAGTTAGTAGGCAGGGTATTTTCTATATGCAAGGTTTGAGCGGTTAGGATGCCTGTGTTTTGAAATTGAGTGGTGTAAGTAAGGGTTTGATCGCGATCGATAAGTCCTAGCATGCCCTCTCCTTTGGGCGATACTTGAATGACATTGGAGCTCAAAGCGGGGACAATTTCGCGGTCTAGGAAAACGCTATTGTTGTGATTGCTGAGATCCATGCCCTCGGAAGTCAAGGATGCGTTCACTCGCAAAAATGTTCCCACTTGGGTAGAATGGGATACCGCATCAATTAGCTTAATCTGGAATGAAGAACTCAATGGTATGGCGCCCAGTTCCCACACATATTCTTGGTCATCCTGATACGACCATGGAATATTGGCATCGATAATGGAGACACCTTCGGGATAGGCCACACGAAGGGTTGAGTTGGTGGCTTCCATGGTGCCCAAGTTCTCAATGGTAATGGTAGTAGCTCGCGTGCTATTGTGTTCCCAAGCCAGGCCAGCAATGCGCGGAACAAGGTCGAAACCCTCCACCAGTGGGACAAAAGGCACATCCAAGAGGGGAACATACCCAATCGAATCTGTTACGTCGAACGCGTCTGTGCAAGCGTTCTTCCAATAGGCGTTGTTAAATCCTTGGATCGTATGCCTACCCGCTTGCATTGGGATGGCAAATGCTCCTGATGCATCTGTGCCAATCAGCTGGAGACCGTTATTCACATTGATGTGCATGTGGGCAATGGTCTGTTCGTTTTGTTCGCGGTTGCAGTTGCGGTTGGCGTCGTAGTAGGCCGATCCTTTTACGAGAATCAATTTGGCATCAGTGTGCGTGGAGTGTTGAATATGACTGTATACACTGGCGTTCAATAAGTGTTCAGAAGAATCGGCTGCCTGCGTATATCGGGTTGTTTCGCTTGTATTCCAGGTCGATTGAATCGGGCTCAGTTGGGCATGGTGCAAATGGTTTGGAATGGGTGCATTATTGGGAGGGATGATTGCTTGCACGTCCACATACAGTGGAGCCGGCAATGCCCGCATGCCATTCATGTCTTGTACGGTATACTCGTGAACCGCCAATCCAATGAATCCAGGTGGCGGCGTGTATTGTACCTTTTCATCGGCAAGAATATACTCCCATTCACCATATGAATTGGTATACACATATTGAATACCAGCGAGCTCAAGGTTCAAATCGACCGTGCTGCTATCTATGTTGTTTTCGAGGTCGAAGTCATTGGCAAGAATGTTTTCGATGAAACATACCACATCCATTTGTGTGGTTGTACTATCCGCGGAGGCCACAGGATTATCGTCCTCAGGTGCCACTTGCACAGTGATTTGCGCAGGCGCTGAAACGAGGCCTCCCACATCTTTGATAGTGTACCAGAGCTCCGCAATACCTGTAAAATTCGCAAGCGGGATATAGGAGATGGAGCCAGTAGTAATGTCTACCGTCCAATTACCATATGTATTTGCGAGCGCAATTTGCTGACCTGCAGTGATGGTGTCGATATCGATGCTGGAAATCACAAGTTGCTCGTTACCGTCTGTATCAGTGTCGTTGTTGGCTACGGTTGGTATCAGGATCAATGAGGCATCTTCGGTGCCAAGCACTTGATCGCCGATGGCATTGGGCGTATTATTGGACGAAAGCAAGTGCACCGTGAGTGCAGCCTGATTGGAGGTCAATCCAAGACTATCGCTCACCACATACATTATACTCGTTGTGCCACTGAAGCCAGCGTTGGCATTGAGTGTGACATCTCCTGTATTGAGATCGGCCGTCCATAGTCCGTCAGTGGTCACAATACTAGCCTGCAATCCGGGTGTAGTTGGGTCTAGATCAATGGTGCTGATTTGTATATTGTTTTCAAGGTCGATGTCATCGGCTACCACCGTTGGCAGAAATCCGACGAGACCTGTATTTACTAAGGCCGAATTGGTATACGCTACAGGAGCATCATTGGAGGGCTGCACTTCGATGTATACCATTGCGACATTGGACAACATGTTGGTGAATCCTACGATGGTGTACCCAATCACAGCAGTGCCATTAAAATCGGGGTTGGGAAAGAAGGAAATGATGCCATATCCAAGATCTACCATCCACACACCGTTGACGTCTTCATAATACGTGTCTTGATCCAAGGTCATGGGATTGATATCAATACTTCCCACAATGAACCCCTGTCCTTCGGGGTCATAGTCGTTGTTGTGCACCATATTTACGTTAATGTATGGATCGTCCTCAGTACCATATCCAAAATCATCCATCGCTACGGGAGCGTCCAATGTTTCTGAGATGACAATGTAGATATAGGCCACATTGGATGTATAGCCATTGTCGTCCATCACGGTGTAGGTAATACTGGTGGAACCATGCCAATCCAAAGCTGGTACAAAAGTGATTTCTCCGCTTGCAGCAGTAAGCGAATAAGTGCCATGTACATTGATCATGGTTGTTTGTTGACCGGGCTGCGAAGGATCCAAATCAATCGTGGTGTGGTCGATCACCCCATCGTCGTCAATATCGTTGGCCGTGATCCCCACCAGAGTCATCGGTGTATCTTCGATTCCCATGAAGTCATCGTTCAATG
>JAIYCK010000017.1 GCA_027488055.1 Flavobacteriales bacterium
ATACTGCGTAAAATCCCCTGCAATGTACCATCCATCGTTGTTGTCTCCCACAGCGGCAGTGACAACACCATTGGGCGTTGGAAAATTTCCAAACAACTCACCATTCGTGGTATTGACAGGATGACCAAAAGACTCAAACCTCTTGGCTGCATAAGAAAAACTTCCAGTGACATAGATCAATCCACCTGCCTTTTGGATATCATAAACATCACCGTTGGTTTGATACATTGAGGTATCTATCCAATTTTGTTGTGCAATCATATTGATTGCAAAGAGGCAAATAACAATTAGGCTAACCGAACGCAACATATGTTTTTTCTTTCAAAAATAGGATATACAATCGGAAATCTCACCACTTGGACAACTTGAACCGCCTTGCTCCACTGGCGTATTGAAAATGCTATTCCAAACATCAAAATGATATACTTTCTCTCCACTTTATCTGCAATTTTAGGCCATTGAATTCCATGCGCTGTATAATGCGTTCGACATTCACATCCTTTCCATTACCGCACACTTTTTCAATAAAAGGCCGAAAACGTTCACAAAAAAGCTCTACAAAGTCGCTTTGATCAGTAGTGAGCTGAGCAGCTTCCAAGACGCAGTAAATCAATGCCTTTTGCTCAGTAAAACCAAGATCATCCCACACACGATCTATCCAAATCAAGGCTTCGTGCTTAACATTCTCGACACCCCTCCAATCGCACTTGCTTTTATAGTAAAGCCACCTTGCTTCTAACAATCGCGCAAGCGGATAAATAGGGCATATACACCCGGTGCAATGATCAAAATCAAAGTCCATTAAGAAGTTTTCAAATCGATTAATTACTGCTGATAAATTTTGCCTTGAAAAGTCCCGTCGAACCATTAGGCTATGTGCGAAAACATAATCACGAAGCTGATTTTCTTTGGCAGTAGTTGGAATAGCAGCCAAGTAACAATCTATGCCATAATCATAATTCCACAAGTCGATATCCGGATCCGCAGCAAATTCAAAAAAAGCCGTTCTAACAATTGCATTGGCATGGTATTGATCATAAAAATCACACTCCACTTGAGGATTTCGTTTGAGTGCTGTGTAAATGAGCCAACCAAGTGAATGCATGCCATCCTCACGGGGTTGGTTCGCAATAGATTCAAAAAACTCTGTCACCAGAGACCAAGCCCGGTTCTTAAAAATAGTATCCCAAATACTGGGATCTGTTTGTAGGTCTATCTTTTCGGAATTTTGGGCAAGAATATCTTGATTCTTCAACATATTGGCCTCGAAATCTCTCCAAGATTCGAACTCAACAAATTCAGCCAAAATACTCAGAGTGCTTGAGTAAAAACTATGACTATGTCCAGCACCAATAAACAAGCGGTAAATTGTTGTCTCAGAAACTCGACTTCCCACTTTGAGTTCTATCAGCTCAGACAAAATTCTACAATCTTTTTTTGATACAATCTCAAATCCACAAACAATGACTGTCCGCTTCTTAAGCTCTTTTAACAAAAATGAATTGATACTGTTCAACATAAAAAACTGATCTCTTTACCTTGCTCCCTCGCAGTTAGATTTTTTAATTGAAAGGTCATGACCTTTAACCGCTACGAAATTAAAGCAAATAAGCATAAATGCTCAATGATTGACCTGTTTTCGATTTCACACTATCTATTGGTTTTCGCAATAAGTCAACTGAAAAAACCAGAATATCCCTTCTATCATAAAAGCTATTTTACTTCAATTCTAGACATGAAATGAATCCATACCCCCTTAAATTGTTGATATGAAATTTCTCAAAACGAACAAAAAAAGCCATCTCAAATAGACGGCTCTTTTCGAATGCCCAATCGAGCATCCTATTATTTCTTTTTGATCCAATGACCATCATGCACCAATCGAATGTGATACAATCCGCTTGAAAGCGGTTCGTCAAAGACTCATTGGGCTTGGAAACCTTGCTCGGCGATTAGCTGCTAGCGATAAACCAAGCGACCCATTTGATCAAACAAATGCGATTCCAATGAACCATCCATCGCTTCCATTCACAACTGCACTGACTCGCCATTGCCGGCATTCGGAAATTCATCGTCGCTGACGCCCAAGGCGTTGATGCAACTTTTGTTTCCCATACATGGAAGATCATTCTTGATCCTCCATTTTATTAGAGATGCCTCGCAAGGGGTCTGGCTACGAGGCGCCGGCGCAGCAATCAGCGTTGCTAGGATTTATAGTAAAAAAAATGGTCGCCCGTTGGCGACCATTCTCTCTAACTTAACTCTCTGTTTTCATTTACCCCATTTATTATTTTGACACCATCCATTTTACTCGGTGCGATTGACCACCGTTTTCTACATGGATGTGATAAAGACCATTTGCCAAATTGGATTCGAACAACCAAGTGTAATAGAATCCTTCATCAGCTGTGAGTTTTTGTGTTTCAACCAATCGTCCAAACTGATCAAACAACGCCAACGTAACATCACCTGTCATAGAAAGTGATTCCAATTGCACCGCGTCGCCTTGTCCTGGGTTTGGATACACTTGGATCAATGCAGCTGGTGTTTCTTCCATTGCAATGACTTCCTCACTTGATTCCTCTGTTGATTCTGTCATCAACGTTCCACCGATGAAGATCACACGCGCAGTGCCATATACTCCCGGTACTGAACCGCCTGGACCAAAGTTAGGACGGATACGCACCTTGTAATAGGTCTGTGGCATGATGGTCTGACCGCTTGGCGTAGTTGTTGAACCATTGAAGTTGAGCGAAATATTGCGCGACACATTCGTATAAGTGAAGGTGGTGCCATTGCCTGTCAAGTCTGCACAACCGCTTGTAGGTGTGAACTCATAGGTATAGCTTGTTACTCCACACACAAATGGATCTGTTCTCAACACCGTAGCACGCACCAAGGTAGCCGGTGCATTGCAGGTCTGCGAAGCACGCACTTGGATATCGCTGTGTGCACCAATCGTTACTGTGCAAGATGCAGGAGCACCAGGCACCACAATCGAAGTTTGTACTTCTCCAGCACCATTGGTCAATCCACTGTAGATACTGTTGATGCTTACGTTATAGCTTTGACCTGGAATCAAGTTTAAGGCTGTATTTGATAGCACAATTGAACCATCCAAGGTTACACTACCTCCACCCATGCCTACGTTGACTGGGGTGAAATTGTAGGTATAAGCCGTTGCACCGTTGTACACCGCTTTGAACTGGCTGCACAAACTCAATTGACTTGTAGTCGGTGTAGCGCACGAAGTAGAAACAAATTGCTGCAAGCAAACACTGAAATTACCCGCATCAGATGCATTGGTGCCACCGATAGAGAGGTAATACCATTGACCAATTGTAAGGCCACTGCGAATCATTATTTCGCCGCCATTACCTGCTACAGCATTCTCGCTGAAACCTGCCATTGGAGCAAACGATTGATTGCACAATTGCATAGCTCCATTCCAACCTGAGGTAGTAAGCGCGATTCTGCATGAAGTAGAAGTTGCTTGGAATTTATACCATCTGTCGCGACCTGCGAATGCATTGCTTTCTGGTGAATTCGTAGCACCAGCAGTGCTTGCACTATAGGTATTGCACAATGGATATTGATTTAAGTAGCTCTGAATGTTCGTAGCAAAATAGATGCTATCGTTGGTTTGCAATTCGCAACCCTCATCCACAATGCCATTGCAATTGTCATCCACACCATTGCCGCATACTTCTGTACCTCCAACATTAACCAACGGATTGGTATCATCGCAGTCACCGCCTACCAAGGTTAGGCCGTCCACTTCAGGATCTTCACATGTAGTGAGGAAAATGAAACTACCATACCCATCGCCATCCATGTCGGCATACCAATCGGTATATGGATTCAAAGAGTCATCGTCATCGTTGCAGTCACCTGCTACAGCAGAATAACCTACTGGCTGTGTGCATGCGACCATTGTAGCAGCTGAATTACCAAATCCATCCCCATCCAAATCCGCATAGTAGGTATTGCCTACCAATGTGAAGTCGGCATACACTCCGATAGCATTTGAGCAAGAGCCATTGGAAGCAGATACCAAGTGATAGCTTGTATTGACGTTCAAAGGTGCAGTCGTAATGCTGCCAATACCCGAAGCACTCAATGTGGTTGTCAACACACTTCCACCATTGATGGTATAAGATACAACAGCTGATGGCGAACCAACCACTTGAATGGTTTGAACAGATCCACCGCACACCGCGCCACCTCCGATGAAGGTAGCATCGGGTTGTTCAAGTACTGTCACCACTGCACTCGTTGATAGCGCGTAATTGCACGCTCCAAGTTGTACAGAGACAAGTTGGTATGTTCTATTGTTGAACAATGATCCAGTCGAAATACTAGCCGCACCAGCTCCATTGAGTATGATGATTTGAGTAGCACCACCATTGACTTGGTAGCCCAATACCGCATTGGGAGTTCCACTGAATGAGATCGTGGTTGATTGACCCGCACAAACGGCAGTTGAACCACTGATGGAAGCTGTCAACACGGTTGGAGTGATGGTCCAAGAACCTGACAACGTAGCAGTACAGAAATCACCTTCGATTGCAACCAATTGAAGCGTCGTAGTTGACGAGATGGTTTGCTCCACGTAAGCGAAGCCAGCACCATTGGTCAAAATAGACATGGTCGCACCGCCATTGATGGTATAATACACTGCTGCATTCGCGTTGCCACTGATGACAAAACTCGCTGAAGCACCGCCGCAAGCAGTCGATGGACCACCTACACTTGCACTTGGAAGAGCATTGAGCGATACAGCAAAGTTGGCTGAAACCACTCCATTGCCGCAACCATTGGTTCCTCTTACGGTAATCACACCCGCGCTGGCCGTAGTTGAAAAATTAACCGTAATCGAATTCGTATTGTTACCCGAAGCTATTGAAGCGCCTGTAGGCAATGTCCAATCATAACCTGTTGCATTTGCGATGGCAGGAACCGAGAAGGCTACGCCATTTTCACCTGGGCAAACTGCGGCAGAGCCAATGATAGTGCCTGCAGCGGCAGGAAATGCATTCAATATTACAGCATAGTTAGCCGAGATCGTTCCATTGCCACAAGCGTTGGTGCCAAGAACAGTAATGTTGCCTGAAGTCGCTGTAGCAGAGAAGTTTACCGTGATGCTATTGGTATTGCTACCAGAAGCAATCGATGCACCAGTAGGCAATGTCCATGAATAGCCTGTCGCGTTCGCGATAGCAGGTACTGAGAATGTTACTCCATTTTGACTTTGACAAACAGTAGCAGTTCCTGTGATCGCACCCGCAGCAGCAGGCAATGGATTCACGGTTACAGCAAAGTTAGCCGAGATCGTTCCGTTGCCACAAGCGTTGGTACCAAGAACAGTAATGTTGCCTGACGTCGCTGTAGTAGAGAAGTTTACTGTGATGCTATTGGTATTGCTACCTGAAGCAATCGAGGCACCTGTTGGCAATGTGCATGTATAACCTGTTGCATTTGCGATAGCAGGTACTGAGAATGCTACTCCATTTTGACCTTGACACACAGTAGCTGTTCCTGTGATCGTGCCGGCAGCTGCAGGCAATGGATTCACTGTTACAGCAAAGTTAGCTGAGATCGTTCCGTTGCCACAAGCGTTGGTACCGCGAACAGTAATATTGCCTGAAGTCGCTGTATTGGAGAAGTTTACTGTGATGCTATTGGTGTTGTTACCTGAAGCAATCGATGCACCTGTTGGCAATGTCCATGTATAACCTGTCGCATTTGCGATAGCAGGCACTGAGAATGCCACGCCATTTTGACCTTGACACACAGTAGCTGTTCCTGTGATTGTACCCGCAGCAGCAGGCAATGGATTCAC
>JAIYCK010000200.1 GCA_027488055.1 Flavobacteriales bacterium
ATACATCATCAGGCAACAGAACAGGAGGATGCGACTGGCATCAGAATGCAGCGCAGACAAGGAAGCGCATTTCAAATTCGGAAATCCGAAGTTTGGTGGTTAGGATGATATGAAAAATGAATGAAATAGTTTTGATAAGTACCTTTATGCATAGATCTTTTAATTGTTAATTTTATTGCCATGAAAATCTACCAGGTGTTTTTTCTCTTCGCTGCCTCCTCTTTGTTGGCAGCTTGCGCGAGTAACAAATATGCCACCAATGGTCAATCGTATGAGCACGATGATGTGTACTTCCAACCAGATGAGACATTTATCAGTGATTTTGCGATTGTGGATGATCCAGTGGCTGTCAATGTGGATGCACCGCCTACCGTGACGGAGGAGCCTGCAGTAGATGAATATTATGTGCAAGAAGAGTCGGCTCCTTTGGAAGATGAAATTCCTGCTGCCACACATAACTATTATGGCAACGTATACAACTATGGTGGCTTTGGCTCAGGATTCAATTCCAATTATTACTCAGGGTTTAATAATGGATGGTATAATCCATGGCAGCCGGGTCTTAATTTAGTTTGGGATCCATACAGAGGTTGGCACATGTCGTATAATACTTACATAGGTTGGGGCAACTATTGGAATGATCCATGGGGCTGGAACTCACCTTGCTATGACCCCTGGAGCTACAATTCATGGGCATGGAATTCTTGGAACACACCTTATGGATATTGCAATCCTTACGGCTGGAATAACTCGTATTGCAGTTATGGCAACTATTGGTACAATGGATATGGTAACAGCTACTATGATCCTTACAACAATGGCTATAGTGCAGGCAATGTGGTATATGGCAACAGACCGAGCCTCACAGTGGGGAGTCATATTAATTCCTCTTACGCTAACGGTCAATTGAATGCGGGTCGTCTGCAACGCAAGCCTCTTTTGCAAACCGATGCCGTGGCTGAAATCGATCGAATCAAAGAAGATTACCATCAAACGCTCGCCAATGGCTCTGGACTCTCTACGGTCAGCGGCAAAACAGGGGTCAACGGATACCAGCATGCGGTAGGTTCGAGTGCTTCAAAACCAACTGTTTCGAAACAACCGTCAATTAAACATGAAGACTCGCCCGGTATCAAAAAACCGCAATCAACTGAACCAACAGACACATATAATCGTCCTATTCCATCGAACGATGTAGAGCGTCCCCGCCCCCAGATTTCAAGCAAACCTGAAAGCAGACCAAGCATCGATCGCACTCCCTCGAGCAAACCCAGTGCAAGTCCAAGACCATCGGCACCAAGCGGAGGCAATAAAAAACCAACGCCTGCGCCAAGTTCTTCCCCAAAGAGGAAGGAACCTCAGATGTCGTTCACGCCCTCGTCTAATTCGGAACAGCCAAAGGCACCTGAGCGTGAATCAACCGCTTCGAAAAAGGAAGAGGTGAATGTCAAGCGGAATCAAGCACCAGCATGGAATGAGCGCTCTACGCGTCCAGCTTCAAGTTCTCCATCATATGATAAGCCACAAAGGGATGTAAAACCAATTCCGTCGCCATCCAATGAGCGGCCCGCACGAACTGAATCGAAAACCAGTTCAACTCCCAAAATGGAATCCAACAAAAAGGAGGTGCCTGTAAGATCCAACACGCCTGCGAAATCGAATCGGAAGTAAATGCAATTCAGCTTGACCATTATGAAGAAACCAATTTTGTTATTGACGATTGCAGCAGCTTTTATATCAAGCGAGGCTTGGTGTCAAAACGAGGAGGATGCATTGCGGTATTCGCAGCAGTGGACACCTGCTTCCGCACGATCATGGGGAATGGGAGGTGCAATGGGAGCTCTAGGAGCCGATTTGAGCAGCTTTTTTAGCAATCCTGCTGGCTTGGGGGCATACAAACGAGGAAGCATCGAATTATCGCTTGGACTCACGGATGTGAGAACCACCTCGGACTATGTGGGATCCTCTCACAGCGATTTTGCTACAAGAATGGAACTCAACAATTTTGCAGTAGTCGGCGGTCAGAAAGCAAATGAAAGTGGCTTGACGTTTAATTTTGGGGTGGCCTATGCCAAGTCCAATCAATTTGCTCAACGCTTGCGAATTGAAGGAGATGTCAGTAATTCCTCGATTTTAGATGTGTTTGCAACGCAAGCAGGAGGACTATCTACAGCCGATGTATCCGATCTTTTTCCATTTACCGCAGGCGCAGCTTTAGCTGTGAATGGAATTGTCCCTTCGAGTGATAGTTTGTTCTTTAGTCCCAATGCGCAAGGCAAACTTCATCAAACCAAAAACATCGTTCGCAAAGGACATCAAAGTGTAACTGCTTTTGCCTTTGGTATGGGAATAAAAGATAAATTATTCTTCGGGATGGCCATTAATTTTCATGGCTCACGTTTGGTACAAGATAGTGATCACCAAGAGGACTATCAATCTGGACAGGCCATTTCCAAATTCGTTTATTCCGATGACCTGAACAGCGACGGTAGCGGATTCAGCGTGCGCTTGGGTTTCTTGGCCAAACCTACGCAATGGCTGCGCGTGGGAGCTGCTGTGCAAACTGCAACGGCCATGACTATTCGGGAAGGATGGGATGTCAATACGAGCTCAGAGTCAACAACGCAGGGGTATCAAGTGTACAATTCATCCACATTGATTACTGACTATAATTTGCGCATTCCTGCCCGCTACATGGCCAATATCGCTTTCGTGCTTGGAAAGGCTGGTTCGGTGGCGGCCGATTACGAATATATCAACTACAATAATATTCGAATGGATGGAGCTGGTCTCAACAATACCTATGATTACGCGGCTGAGAATGCAGTTATTCAAACGAGTTACCGCGGTACGCATAAAGTATCAGCAGGAATGGAATGGCGCCTTCCATATCGATTGTATCTCCGCGCTGGAGCCACCTATGCGCAAAGTCCGTATTACAAAGATGTAATGGACAATCCATCTATGATATCCTACCACATGGGAATGGGTTATAAAAAAGACAATTGGTTTCTGGATGTTGGATTGGCGAGCTACCAAAATCAAAGCAGCGTGTATGTGTATGATCCTTCTGTTGCAAGCCCTGCCAACATCGTGAGCAATACTGTAAGAGGATTATTAAGTGCTGGTTTGAGATTCTAAGAAAAAAGAGAGCCGCTCATTTGAGCGGCTCTCTTGATACACATTGTTTAGTTAATTTAGTGGCTCTTGGCTAAACATAGCCGCATTTTTTGAGCCAATCTCGTAGTCTGATGCGATCGTCTGCCATTAGATTACGCATGGCCTTTCGAAGTTCTTTTCGAAAAAGCATGGTGTCAAATGTGACGTTGCCCAGGACTGCTTTGTAATAGTCCAGCATATTTATTTAAAGTTAGGTTAGGTTTCCTTGCTCTAAATTCATCATGCGTGAGCTAACTCAAAGGGCTTTGAACCCAATTTGTCGCTCCAAGAAATCAATTAGTCTAGTTATGGGGTTTATAACGCAGCCATTGGTCATTGGTTACGATCTGGCTTCAATAAAAGTCAAGAGACTGCGGCATATCGTTGAGTATTGATATCGCATTTCATTCATTCATAGTTATTTAGTGCGGCGATATTTTGATACCCTTTTCTTCATTTTTTTCATCCTTGCAATCAGTTCGCCTTGCTTGTTGAGCATGTCTTTGGTTGAACCATCGTTACCAGGTGCTTACCTTGTGTGTGCAATTTGTTAATGTGAAATTTGCATAAACCACATGTTTAATCTAAATTTAGCTCAACCTTAATTATAACCGAAAGTGATGCTTACAAAGTGGTGTTGCTTAGCGTGCGCCTTTGTGTGCACAATTGTCAATGCGCAACTCTATACGAATCAGGCGTTTGATCTAAATATTGAACATCAACTCAGCGCTACTGAGAACGGTTCAGGTGTTTCTTTGGCTGATATCAACGGCGATGGATGGGATGATA
>JAIYCK010000372.1 GCA_027488055.1 Flavobacteriales bacterium
AGAGAGAGTAAAAGGAATGAAGCCAATAAAATTATTTCTACTTGTGAGTATTCTTCT
Organism: Flavobacteriales bacterium; assembly: GCA_027488055.1. Lineage (GTDB taxonomy): Bacteria > Bacteroidota > Bacteroidia > Flavobacteriales_D > Sanyastnellaceae > CANHSF01. The sequence goes on from JAIYCK010000372.1 coordinate 58, forward strand.
AAGCTCCTGGTCGATAACGGCGCAATTGCCCGTTGAGACAAACAGCAAGACATCGGAGGTCGATTCTTTTCAAGATGTGGCCGTCGTTTATGTATATCGTAAATCAGTGTTTGCGTTAGCGATTGGTTTGCCCGTTGCTCTGAACAAAACGGAATTGGCCACCTTTTTTCCAAAAAGATATTATAAGTGTGTCTTGGATCCTGGCAGCTATGTATTTCGTTGTTTTGGAGAAAACATGGATGAAGTGACTATCAATGCCGAAGTTGGTCAAACTTATTACATTGAGGTGGTCCCAAAAATGGGTGTCATGATGCCTCGATGCGACCTAAGGCTGATGGATGCAAAAGTGGGCAAAGCGAGAATGAAAAGTTGCAAGGAAATAGGGAAGAGTGACGCAGCAACAAAACAACCTGAAATGACTCCATCGAAGAATTAAAAAGCGGATATCGGATGGTTTTGATGCAATTCGTTTTGATCGCGCCAATCATGCTGAAAATGGCTTTGATATTTGTTTTTTGTCGATGAGTTGGATGTGTAAGTGCTCTTACAAAAGAACACATCGGATTCTAATTCTGCTGCTGTGAACTAAAATGATTTACATCGCCAATTCCAAAACCTCCCCAATTAAGGTGCTTTGAATAACTAAGTAGGGAGTAATGCCATGCAAGGCGTCCTTCCTACAAGCCGGGCTTCAAATAAAACTCCAAGGGATAAATCAGCGGGTCAAACACAAACCGCTGCGCCAAGGCAAATTCATCTTGCATGGTCCGCGCCCACAGGTATTCCATGTCGAAAGGAATCAAGGTGCCTTGTTCATCGTAATGTGTCTTGGCAGCGCGCTTTTGATACAATTGCAAGGTGGTGATTTGGTCGTTCTTGTCTAGGATGGACAATTGCACATATGGAATGACCTGTCGAATGGAATCTTGCGCTTCTGGTTTGAGCAAGGTGTTGTACGATTCGATGTGTACTTTTTTCAAACGCACCAACAAATCTTTGACTTTGATGGTATCGAACTGAGTTACTTCTTGCGTAAAACTCTGTCCGTTGAAACCAGCACGCATGCGGATCTCGTTGCCACCTGCATAAGCGATTTCAAAACTCTGTTGCGGTAAGGTGGGTACTATGTATCTGAACGCTTTGTAATCCAATGCAGGATAATCGAAAATACCTGTATAGCGCCATTCCAATTCATCTGCAAAAAAACGACTGGATAAGAATCCTGTAAATCCTTCGATGTGCATGATATAAGGGATCTCACTGCGACCTCCTTCTGGAGTTTCCAATAACATATAGGTGCCGGTATGATCTTGTGTCGTATGACCAATGTAGATCGTTTTCACAGGCTCATCACCTCCTTGAAATATTTCCACTCGCTTGCCCGCTCCTGCCATTACACGCAGCACATTTTCCTTAGAGCCTTCACTTACGGGGCCGCGGATGCGCATCTGATGCAAAGTATATAAAATGAGATCGGTGGCGTCTTTTCGCGCGTCGAATTTTCCATTCAAAGTCCAGCGTCCTCCCGTGGGTTTGCGGTCCAAAGTAGCTATTTTACCATTCATTTCTGTGATGGTAATCCGCGTAATTCCTGCGGTATCCTCAATGGCGAATGCTGCATCTGGTCGGTCGGAAATGGTGCTGTTTTGATCTTTGGAGAGCACCACGTAAGCGATACCTGCCACCACGAGGAGCAGCACGAACAAGAATATATTTTTTTTCATGCGATCTTTCGTTTAGGCTGAGCGCGTCCAACGACGCTTGCGAATAAAAAAGTGGAGACCACCTAAGAGCAAGACAATGGCGATTGGAATAGCTGTATTTTGAAGCTTGATGGAATTGCGGATTTTCTCTACCAAACCCATGTTGAGTTTGCGCAGCGTAATGGCGCGCGAGCGCACAGATATCAATGCCTGATCATCCAACAAATAATTCATACAATTCAACAAAAACTCTTTGTTGTCATAAATCACTCGCTTGAACAATGGATCATATCCCAAAGCGATCGGCTTGGGTTTTTCGCCGCGCATATCCACCTCGTTGTATGCGATATCTGCATCTGCAATGACGATCATCGCGGTGGGTTCACTCTTCTCCAAAAAGCCGAAGGAAGGATCGTTCCGCAATTGCGGCGTGAGATTATCGCGGAAGGCACTGGGAAAGCGACCCTCAAGTATCATGGCCATCATGCGATTGGGCTGATTGTTATTGGCGAAATATTCTTGCCCCTTGCTCATGAGATCCAAATCGACACGCACCGGTGCTTTCAGCTCTTTGGATAATTCAGAGGATTGCAATAGTTTGATTTTGCGTACTTCTGGATTGGGATTCACACTGTCGATGCTGCCTGCAAATTCCAATTTGATGGGATCTAGATTGGAACAAATGGGATGTGCATTGTTAGGTGAAAGCATGAGTGGCGCATAATAGAAGGTGGCATCTACCATGTTGCGCCCGGTGCCCATGGGACCGTTGTCGAGCACGATGGGAGCACCTTGGTAGTCGATCACAATGGTGCGGTTGAGTCGTGCGCCATAATTGAACAACATCGGATAGAGGTTCATCTCATTGCTGACGGCCATGGCGTATCCATCGTCTTGCAAACTGTCCAAGTTCATGCGCAAGGCATCAAGCATCCACAGCACTTTGCCACCATTCATCACGAATTGATCCATCACCAAGAGATCTCGATCACTGATGGTGCTGTCGGGGCCTGCTACGATCAATGCATCATACTTGTTGATCCGCTTGGCATATCCTTCGATTTTATCGCTGAAAGCATTGAGCTGCGAATCGATTTTGACAAACTCAATGGAATACGACTCCTGCAGTCCATACAAGAAATCCGCCATGTGCAGGGCATCCATTTCTTGATGACCATACAATACACCGATGCTTGGTTTTTTGGGACGAGTGATTTTGCGTAAGCCTTGCGCCAATTCGTATTCCAAGTTGTTCACGCTATTGTTGATCATGGCGTCGCTGGCCATCGGCATCTCGGACTTGAGCAGTTGAATGGGATACTCCTTATTGCGATATTGCACAATCACACCGGGCCAGATCAACTTGGTCGCTTTGGTGCCATTTTCAGTGAAGTTGATATTGGAAAATCGCAGGCCTTTCTCATCCAATGCCTTGAAAACTTCTTTGGTCTTTTTGTCATCACCCGACTCATAGGGATCGATGAATTCATACTCCAACAAGCCATTGCTGTAATCACGGAATTCCTCCAAACGCTCGCGTATGCTCTGTTCCATCTTCTTGAATTCCGCTGGAAAATCACCATGCAAGTAACAGCGAATGAAAATTTGTTCATCCAAACTGTCCAACATGGCCACTGTGGCATCAGTCAGACTATGTCGTTTTTCTTCAGTAAGATCCAACTTGAAAAACTTGACACTTAGCACCAAGCTGCTCAGCACCACTATGGTGAGAGTGATCATTAAACGGATAAGATCATTGCGTTTGGTATTCATAATTCAATCGTTGCGGTAGGGTGCAATTTCGTACTATTTAAGGACCTTTTATACAGGGGTGTATCCATTTTTTATGAATAATATATAGTCAATAGCTTCAGGGCCTTTGTTCATCATCAAATCGATGTAGCTGAGGTTGTGTTGAAACGCAAACCGATCGCTGAAAACTTGCGGGTAGCCGGGCTCTTGAATACCTGCATAACTTGGCTCCAGCGTGGCGCTCAACAACCGGGACTGTGTCTCGTCGAGGTGAATTGCTGCTGGCTTGGTGAAATTCAGCGGAGTGTTTTTTTTGATGAGTTGGGAGCGCAATAGCTGCAAACTCGATGTGGCAAATTCATGCAAATACACCATAGGGGCGTGGTAGAGCTGCTCCAATTGCGGGTAGAAATGTTCGAAATAAGCAGCTCTTCCATAGGCCGAACGAATGGCGTGCAGATGCTCATAGCGCCATTTACCCTCTGCCATTTGGATGGCATGGAGTGGAGTAGGTTGACCTCCTGTGCTGGCTACAGGAATACTCAAGCTCTGCGCACCATTGCTGGTGAGTATGGTAAATCGATTGCGCAATGTTTGCTTCTGATACGCCCGATCCAAATCGATGAACGTGTGTTCATCAAAGGCTTGTATCCACCAATGCACTGGCGGAAACACAGCGAGCGGCAAGGCAGTTGAACCCACACTCATGCATCAATGTACAAAACGGAATACGCGATTCCAACGCACGGAAGTGGATTTGTTGTGATTCGCTTGATTTTTGGAGAACCAGGTGAATACGGGCTTACCAACGATGTGATCCTCGGGTACCCAACCCCAAAAACGACTGTCCACACTGTGATGGCGATTGTCTCCCATCATCCAATAGTAGTTCTGCTTGAACGTATACGTATCACATGCTTGCCCATTGATGATGGCCTTGCCATCGCGCACTTCGAGGGTGTTCAATTCATAGTTGACAATGGTGTGTCTGTACAAATCGATATTGGCAGGCGTGAGTTCGATGGTTTCGCCTTGGGCTGGAATATGCAATGGCCCAAAATTATCGACCGTCCAGTGATTGTATGGCTCCATGGGCAAATTGGGGAACATGAGCATTCTGTTTTCCTCTTGCAAGGAATCAATCAACAATCGCATTTCGATCACACCGCCCATGGTTTTGGCCTTTTCAGCATCTTCATAGGTGAACGGAACTACGGCACGATTGCCAGCGACCATAGACACATTGGCCGGAGCAACTTCTAGTTTACGAAGCACTCCTTTCAATTGATCATCTGTGTTGCAGGACACCACGTAGTTGTACATCACACCCCCTGGATCTTGGATGGCTTGTCCATTGATAAATACCTGATGATCCTTGATCTCAATATTTTCTCCGGGCAAACCGATGCAGCGCTTTACATAATTTTCTTTTTTGTCCATCGGACGTGGACGTACTCCGCCGTGTTTTTTGATTCCGTTGGCGCAGCTCATACATGCTTTTTGCTCTGCAAACTCGCGGCGCGCTTTGCCCATGTAAAGCTCTTGGTTGAGCAAGAATTTGGTGTAAGCCTCTGGACTTTGAGGTGACAAACGAGCGTCCATGGCTGCGAATGTCAATGCTTCGCGGCGCAAAATTTCATAATAATCGTGGCCCGCTAGAAATGGATCTACAATGATGGTATCTCCATGCGGATAGTTGAATACCACTGGATCATAGCGTTCGACCTCTCCAAAACCAGGCAGTCGGTAATAGGGCAAACTAAACATATCGATGTAGCTATTGGCCATATTTCCGGGCATCGCGTTGTGCAAGAAAGGAATGCTCATGGGCGTTTGTGGAATTTTGGCGCCGTAGCTCACCTTGCTCACAAACAAATAATCGCCAACCAACATACTGTTTTCCATGGATGGCGTAGGAATAGTAAATGCTTCGATGAAAAATGTACGAATGACGCTCGCAGCAATGACCGCAAACAAAATAGCTTCGCCCCATTCACGTGTAAACGATTTCTTTTTGCCTGTCCAGTCGCGTGGACCGATGAAGGTGGCGCTGCTATCTTTAAAGGCCAATTGAATAAGTGTATACCACGGTAGGACACCGAACATCCATTGTTCTTTCACACTGCGCTTTCCAAAGGCAATGCCCAATTCCACATTGACAATGATCATCATGAGCAGATTTACACCTGGGCAAAGCATGATCAAAAACCACCATACAGGGTGTTTCAACACTTTGAATACAGGGATGAATTGTACTACTGGAATATAGCCTAACCAAGGCTTGCTATGACCGGCACGTTTCAATAAAATGGGCAAAGTGATGCAGTATACCACCATCAACAATGCGAGCAAAATCCAAGCTATCATGTCATTAAATGCGTTTGAGCGTTCGAAAATACGAGGTTCTGAACGTCGCGTTTCATTATTTCATTGTGGGTTATCAACGAAATCATTTGAATGGTAATTGAAAGGGATCGGAGGGAAATACGCTGGTAGAACGAACGCTTACTTCATTTGATCCAACCCCAATACATCGCTCATGGTGAAAACACCTTTGCGATCAACGATCCATTCGGCGGCCAAGATGGCGCCACGTGCAAAGCCTTCGCGATTGACCGCCTTGTGCACTAGACTGATGGAGTCGACATCGCTGATATAAGATACCACGTGGGTGCCAGGCTCTTTGTCTACTCGCTGCGATATAATCTCCAGCGCATCAAAGTCGACCGACACATGGTTCACCCAGTGCGTTTTGGAAGGAAAGGCCGCGATCAAATCAGAGGCCAAGGTGATACCCGTGCCGCTGGGGGCGTCCTTTTTTTCGGTATGATGAATTTCTAGTAAACTGGGTGCATATCCTCCCAATTGATACATCCAACGGGCCATCAATTTGTTGAGCTGAAAAAACAAATTGACCCCCACCGAGAAATTGGTGGCATGCAGCAGGGCGCTTTTTTTGGTTTGGCAAAGTTGCGAAAGGGCCTCAAACTCATGATACCATCCAGTGGTTCCCACCACCACAGGCACACCTGCTTCGATGCAAAGGCGAATGTGATGTGCTGCCATCTCGGGTGTACTCACTTCAATGGCCACATCGATCCCCGCCAAATCACTTGCATGCAAGGGATTATTGGAAGTAACTTTGAGTACCACTTCATGCGTGGATTCCAATAGAAGGGCGTCAATTGTTTTACCTAATTTACCGTAACCAAGTAGGGCTATTTTCATGATGATCAATGCGAATTAAAAGGAACAATGAAGTCCAACTCCAGGTGCTTTGTGCTGTCCCATCCATATGGGCGACCATTGAAGATGTACTTTTTTGGAGATGTCGTAATAAAAAAAGTGGCCATCGACATTGGCGTCAATGAGTTGCAGTATATAGGTGGCGCCAAGGCACATATAACTCACATCGCGCCAGCGGTGGTATTGTTCTTGAATTTCAAATAGATTGCTTGCTTCTACTGCAGGAATGGTAGAAGGATCACCATCTACCGAAGCGATATACTGCGTTTTATAATATTGGTACTGCTGATTATTCGCAATGATGAAGCCTACGCTTGTTCCAATGGCAGCGTACACAATAGGTATCTTCCAATATTTCTTATTGTACCCTTGTCCAAGCCCCGGGAGCATGGCGGAATAACAAGTGGCTTTCAATGGTGAATGGGGCTGCATGTG
>JAIYCK010000233.1 GCA_027488055.1 Flavobacteriales bacterium
GCTTGCGCCCAAATTGTAGTTCGCACCTGTACACGACGTCGCCGACAAAGAGCAACTTTGCGTGGGATTAAACACGGTCGCTACACCCACATCTTCGCCTTGTGCAGCCAAGAAGTTGGCTGAAAGAACGAAACAAACGAAATACACTAATTTTTTCATCATAATGGCTAAGGATCTGATTTCGAAGTAAACACAAGCTCCGCTACATTGAAAACAAAGATATATTATTTATCCCATAATCTTCGTGAATTAGACGTAATTCACTGGTATTAGGATGCTTGCAAGTCATAATTTTACCTTAAAGCCGCGATCTTGACATTCTATTACCTTTGGATCCTCAATTATTTCATACTTAAATCACACCGCATGGCGCACGCATTGAGCAAAATATGGGCTTACAAAACTTGGAGACAACGCATTGCGATTGATGATCAAGGTCATTACACAATGGGTTATTTGAGCTTGCCAGATGAGTGGGAACACAATCATTTGCAGCCAAGTTTGAACGGCAAATCGTTTCTGGATGTGGGTGCCAACGACGGATATTTTGTTTTCGAGGCTGAAAAAAGAGGCGCCCAGCGCATTTTGGCCACCGATATCTACCATCAAGGTCGCAATGGCAACACAGGCGGTTGGAATATTGAGGGGATTCAAATCCTACAAGAGCATTTCAAATCCAAAGTCGAAATTCTGCCCAAAAGCATTTACGATCTTCATACCCTGAACGAAAAATTCGACGTCGTACTTTGCACCAATGTCATTTCTTGGCTCGACAATATGAACGAAGCCTTGAAACAACTTTCAGACGCCTGCAATGAAACACTCTACCTCAAAGATGGCTTTCTAACCCGCTATGATCCCGAGCCTGTTTTGCAATACGAAAAAGGCAAGGCCCTTGTGGCTTTCAGAGCCAATTTAAGTTATATCAAAGAGGTCCTTGGATCGCATGGATTCAAGCGCTTTCAAGTGGTTCCAGTGATATCACATCGTCATTTCGAGTGGCAAATGTCCACATTTCCGTTGGTGCAATCCAAGCAAGCCTTAACCATTTTTGATCTGCCCGATGCTACCTCCAATTCCATTCAAAAAATATGCGATGGTCAATGGATACTTGCTGAAGAAGGCGATTTTTGTTTTATCAAAAACACAGGATGGGTCCGCAAATCGGAAGTGAAAATTGCACCCCGAGGCCAAAAAAGTTGGATGGGTAAAATGATCAAGGCGCTATTGAGTGAAGAACAATATGGAGATTACATTCGCCGCAAAGGGCTAGAGAAATATGTCAAAAGCTACATGGTGATCGCTCAGAAATAATCAACGCAACACAATCGCCTTTTCTTGCCGAGCAGTCATTCGACCAATGCATTGACCGGCAATCCCCTGCAGTCCAAAATCGCTCACCACAGCTTGATACGACTCGATGTGTTGTGGATTGACCGCCACTAATAAGCCGCCCGATGTTTGCGGATCGCACAAGACCATCAATTGCTGCATGGACAATGGCGCGGCGTGCGAAGCGAAAGCGCTGTAATTTTTCATGGTCATATCTGGATAAATCGACTGCCCAATCAATGCGGCATTGGAAGCCAACTGAGGCAGGCTTTCAAAATCCATTTCCAAAGTCAAACGACCATCATCACACATTTCCAAGGCATGCCCCATCAATCCAAAACCCGTCACATCGGTCATGGCTGTGACGCCATCCAAACTGCCGAGTGCCTCGCCCATTTTATTGAGCTCCATCATTTGATGCACTGCAATGTCCAAGTCTGAGGGCACCACCACATTTCGTTTAGCTGCGGCCAATACCATTCCAACGCCCAATGGTTTGGTCAAAAAAAGCAGATCCCCCTCCTGTGCGGTGTGGTTGCGTTTGAGGTGCGTGCGATGCACACGACCATTCACACTGAGTCCGAAAAAGGGCTCGGGTGACTCAATACTGTGACCTCCCGCCAGCGTGATCCCTGCCATTCGGCATATAAACCGCGCTCCCTCTAAGACTTGCTGTGCCATTGCAATCGGCGCCTTGTCGATGGGCCACCCCAAAATACCCAAAGCCAATTGCGGGCTACCGCCCATGGCATACACATCGCTCAGCGCATTGGCGGCGGCAATTTTCCCAAAGGCATATGCGTCGTCCACCACTGGCGTAAAAAAGTCGGTAGTAGAAATCAAGCAATCATCTCCTTGCCATTGCAATACGGCGGCATCTTCGTTGTGTGCGGTGCCCGCTAACAAACGCGCATCGGGGGGCAATACATCCTCCGAATGCAAAATTTGCTGCAATACACCCGGAGCGATTTTGCATCCGCAACCGGAGCCTTTGCTCATGCTTGTTAACCTAAAATTATCCGACATGCGTGTGTTTAGCTATTTGTATCATTTGGTGTGCTATCTCCTCATCGCTCAGGCCATCAGCCCATACATGTCCAATAAGCGAATCTTTGTTGGTGGTTATACCATGTTCGTACATCTTGTCGTAATACTTCAACAGGATGCTCACCCATTGCTGCATGTCATGAACATCGAGGTGTTCCAATGCCAGTTTCACTTGATCATGGCCCAAGCGCTTGGTGAGTTGGATTGTTTTATCTCTCAAATCTTCTTTTGGAAGTCCACCATATTCTCCCAAAACACGCTCGATCCGCGTATCGAATGATCGTTCGGCTGCAATACGCGAACCATTTAACTTGGCTTGGAACAGTGCATCTGGAATGCGCAACTTGCCTATGAATCTGCTCTCATCTTCCATCCAACACCTTGCATCAGCTGGGATTTCAGCTAGCGCAAGAGCCAAATGATTTTCAAATTGTTCTTGCCTGGATTGCTCGGGCAGACCAAGACCACCGAAAGCGGAGCCTTTGTGACCCGCAATATGTTCCAGATCCAATACCGCTTCACCCGCTTGTTGCAGTGCCTTCAGAACCGATGTCTTGCCCACGCCCGTCATGCCTGTGACCACAAACCACGATCGAGGCATTTCAAATTGGGTGAGACAATAGTTGCGCCAAGCCTTGTATCCACCTGTGAGCTGAATGGAACTGATTCCGCCTTTGTTGAGCAACCATGTAATGATTTCGCTGCGCAAGCCACCACGTGCACAATACACCATGGCCTTGCCTTCGGTTGCAAAACGGCGTGCTTCTTGGATTTTATCCAGAAAATGTGGTCCCGCCATTTCAAATCCCAAATCAATTGCGGATTGTCGGCCCTTTGTCTTATAACAAATACCCACTTCATGTCTTTGCTCATCGTCCAGCAAGGGGAGATTAATGCTTCCGGGAATATGCCCCAAGGCAAATTCGCCAGGGCTGCGCGCATCAAACACGACAGCGCCGGTATGAACCTGCTCGCCAAATGCCTGCGCTATGCTTTTATGCACTGGTTTGATAGGCTCCATCAATATCCGTCGCCATCCAGCAAATTACCCAAACCGCCCAATACACTTCCCTCCTCTCTGCGCGATCCGGTGCCATAACTCACAATGCGTGATGCCAAACGAGCGATCGGCAAGGTCTGCAACCACACCTTGCCAGGGCCGCGCAATTGCGCAAAGAAGAATCCTTCACCACCACACAAGGTGTTCTTGATACCACCGATAAACTGAATATCAAAATCAATCTGTGACGTATAAGCCACCACACAACCTGTATCTACCCGCAATACTTCGCCAGGTTGCAATTCGCGCTCAATGATATGACCACCTGCGTGGCAAAAGGCCATGCCGTCTCCTTCCAGTTTTTGCATGATGAAACCTTCTCCCCCAAACAAACCTGTACCCAGTTTTCGTTGAAATTCTATGCCCACGCTGATGCCTTTTGCCGCGCACAAAAAACTGTCCTTTTGACAAATGATTTTGCCGCCGAGTCGCTGCAAATCGAGCGGTATGATTTTGCCTGGATAGGGTGATGCAAAAGCCACTTTGGCCTTGCCACCACCAGTATGTGTGAAGGCCGTCATAAACAGACTTTCGCCTGTAAGCAAGCGCTTGCCAGCACCCATTAGTTTATTGAAAAACCCAGTGCCGCCTGTATTACTGCCGTCACCAAAAATGGTTTCCATTTGGACACCTTGATCCATGTACATGAATGATCCTGCCTCGGCTATGACCGTTTCTTGTGGATCCAATTCTACTTCTACACATTGCATTTCTTCGCCATAAATGCGAAAGTCAATCTCATGGTTTGTTCTCATACTATCCCCTTTTTTACTTTGTCAAAAGTCGTTCTTTCTGACGAAAATCCTATTCTTTTATCGCAAAAAAACAGCCCCTGTTTCAATGAGCAAAGCTGATCGAAACAGGGGCTGTAAAGATGTTCAAGCTTGGCGACGAACGGCTTAGTTGCCAGCTCCACCAGCCTCTATAAGGCGATACAACTCATCCAATTTAGGTTGTAAGATAATTTCGATGCGACGATTCTTGGATTTGTCTGTAGCATCTACGGGGTGGTAAGAACTGCGACCCGCCGCACTCAATTTGCCCGGCTGCACCGTGCTATTGGCCGTGATGATTTTCACCACCTCCGTAGCGCGCAATACGCTCAAGTCCCAGTTGTCCTTTGGATAAGCCGCGGCATTCATCTTGTCCGTATCGGTATGTCCCTCCACGATGATCTCCATATCAACCTCATTTTCGATGGCACGCGCCAGATCAATCAATGCCGTTTTACCATTCGGATCTACCGTCGTGCTACCTGTGGCAAACAACAACTTGGCCTCCATGCTCACATAGACTTTGCCGTCCTTTTCAGTCACTGTAAGGCCCTTGTCTTTGAATCCAAGCAATGCGGATTGCACCTTGTTTTTGAGCGCCTCACTGGCCGCCTGCTGATCCGACAGCAATTTCTCCATGTCAGAGATGCGTTTTTGTTTCTCGGCTAGATCTGTATTGGCTTTATCCACTGCAGACTGCTTTTCATTCAAGTTTTTCTCGAGTGCTTTGAGGGCGTCCTCTTTCTTTTGAAGTGCCTCTTGTGTTTTGTTCAATTCATCTACGAGCTTTTTATTCTCGCCCGATGCTTGATTGAGTAATTCACTGCTTTTCTTCGATAAAATATCATTCAGCTCATTCACTTTGTCATACTGGTTGCGCAATTGTCTGTAATCGCGGCCCATCTCCAAAGTGTCCGCCAAAAGCTTTGTCAATTCTTTGTTTTTGGTGTCCAAGGTCGTGTTGAGTTCCTTGTTCTGAGCTTCCAATTGTTCCTTGCTTTTTTTGAGTGAGGTATTCTCTTGTTCCACGCTCACTTTGCGTGTTTCCAGCTCCGTGTATTTACGGTGAGGTACACAGCTTTGGAAAACAGTGACCAGCCCTGCAACAGCTACAATGCCTAATTTATTCATAATAATAACTTTGTACAAAGGTGCATCACAAAGCCTGTCCGAGCACGGGGACATGCACCCATTTATAAACCATTGAGTGTGTGTGATACTAGTAAAATCGGACTCGTTTGAGGATGCTTAATTCACCCACGCCAACACTTCATCCAACTGGACTGCCGGAATCTCCAATTTATTTTTTTTGCGATATCCATTGAGCGTTTGGTGCACGGCAGTAGGCTTGGCTGATTTCAATTTTTCTACCGAATCATAACCCGCTTTGATCACGTGCTCCACCCATTCAGAAGGAATTCCCAATGTTTCAAACTCCTTTGGATCCGGTCCGGTTTCGAATTTCTCTGGTCGCATTTGGGGGAAGAACAAGACCTCTTGGATGGTTTCGTTATTGGTCAAAAACATTACCAAACGATCTACACCGATGCCCATTCCGGAGGTGGGAGGCATTCCATATTCCATCGCACGCAAAAAGTCTTGATCGATGAACATAGCTTCGTCATCGCCGCGCGCTTGCAAGTTCAATTGCTCTTCAAAACGCGCACGCTGATCGATTGGATCGTTCAATTCGCTATAGGCATTGGCTACTTCCTTGCCGTTGATCATCAATTCGAAACGCTCCGTCAGTGAAGGATCTTCCCGATGACGCTTGCAAAGGGGTGACATTTCCACTGGATAATCGGTGATGAAAGTGGGTTGAATGAATTGGCCCTCACATTTGGCACCAAAGATTTCATCAATCAATTTGCCCTTGCCCATTGTTTCATTCACATCGATACCAATGCTTTTGGCAAACGCAAACAATTCATGTTCAGACTTGCCCGTGATATCGAATCCCGTATAGGTCTGAATTGCTTGGGTCATAGAAATCCGTTGGAATGGTTTTCCAAAGTCGATTGTTTTTTGTCCAAATTCAACAGTGGTAGTGCCCAAGGCTTTTTCGCACACATGGCGCAGCATGGCCTCTGTAAAATCCATCATCCAGTGATAGTCTTTGTAGGCTACATAGATCTCCATCACGGTGAATTCAGGATTATGGGTACGATCCATTCCTTCATTTCGGAAATTGCGACTGAACTCATATACGCCATCAAATCCGCCTACGATGAGCCTTTTGAGATACAGCTCATTGGCAATACGCAAGTACATGGGCACGTCGAGGGCATTGTGGTGGGTGATAAATGGCCGCGCCGAAGCACCTCCAGGAATGGCCTGCAATACAGGTGTATCTACTTCCAAGTATCCGCGCTCATTGAAAAATTCGCGCATGGCATTGATGATCTTCGTGCGCTTCAAAAAAGTCTCTACACATACTTCCTTACGGTACATTCCCCTCACTTGGCCCC
>JAIYCK010000388.1 GCA_027488055.1 Flavobacteriales bacterium
AGTGCTGATGAAATAAAGTACCGAGTTTTGAGTCGGATAACGCAGTAAAGAGGTAGACTCAGGGCTCAGACCGCTGCGGCAAATGGCAAACTCGTCTTCGGCATACACATTACCAACCATAGCAATATACAAAGAGTCATTGTAAGTTGTGATGGGATTCACGAGTGGCAGCACGACAATTTTTTCATCCCCAATTTGATTGATTTCAGCATAGTTCACTGTATGTGTCTCTGTTTCAGCCCAAATCTCTTCAAAACCATCTTTGTAAATGGTTCCTTTAATCAAAGTTCCTGGCAATGTACCTTCTCCGATGGCCACCCCAATGGCCGTAATCACCTTACCAAAGGCACGCGCTTGAAAATAATTGCCCGCTTCGTAAGCGTAATTGTCAAAAATTTCCAAGCCTGTGAAAATAGAAGCACAGGGTCCTTCATCTCGCGCATAGCTATATGGCGAAATGGAATAATCCAAGGTATCCTTGTTATTGTCCAAATTCTCATCTGTCTCATTCTGATCGATGGTATAAAACACATCATAATCCCCCAAAACCGCAGGAGTGAGATAAGGGGCCGCAATCGTTATATTGCTGCTGGTGCCAGTAATTGAGATTGAGTTCCCGCTGTTTTGGTTATAAATCTGCGTGACGCCATCTCTCACAATCTTCACATTCATGTAGGCATTGGTTTGATTGAATGCGCCGATGTTCGTGATATTGGAGGAGAAGGTTAATCCGGGGATCATGATCGTTGGATACTGGTCATATTCCAAATCGTTGTATGGCTGAGCGCTATTGATCCCTTGATTGGTGGTGTATTTTGCAAAATTCAATCGCAGGTCGTTATTGTTGGGCACATAGATCGAAATGTCATCGAGGAGCCACCAGTAATACGTACCAGTGTATCTAAATCGAATCAACACATTGGATTCACCCGCTGCTACACCGGAGATGTTCACATTGGCCCATTCCACATTGCCTGATTGAGAGGTTTGATTCATGAAAACAATGCTCCAATTGGCACCATTGTCAATACTGACTTCCACCAATGTACTATCTAAAAAGTGGCGGTATTGCTGCTGAAAAGTGAGAATAAGTCCTTCATAAGTGGAGCAATCTAGCGGCGGTAATTGCATAAATGCATTGTGTGGTGCGGGATCTATCCCAGTGCCTAATCCACCGCAGACCGTGCCGCCATCATCCCAATAATTGCTATCGAAAATCATAAACCCATTGGACTGCGTGACAGACGCCATGGGAGAGGCTAGCAATGCGCACGTACCGCGAGCACCTGTGTTCACTCCTGGGGTCGTGTTGGGACCTCGGTACTCCCAATGACTGATTCCGGAATCGCTGCCCGTGACCCAGTCAGCAGGCACCCCGTTCGCAAAATCGCAACCATAAACGACTGGGCCCAAAACTTGTGCAAATGCAGTGCAGCCAACCAATGACATGGCTATAATAAACACGTATTTCATGAATAGTTCTATTCGGTTAAGTAAGTGGATATCGACCTTGGGGATCGAAAGCCCCGCGAATATAGTCAGGATGCGTTAAATTACATACAAGAAAGCGTATTCCCTACATGCCCAAAAAAAGGGACCATTACCTAGCCTATGAAACTGACGCCAGACTACCTAGGTCGATGTTTCAGGGTTTGTTTACTTTCCCACTTTTGAAAGATATCGAGAATGATTCCGTCACCCAATCCGATTTTGGGCACCATCATTTGGGAAGAGGCCGCATAGGCCATGATTCGCTGATAAATGATACAAGCGGGCACAATGACATCGGCGCGGTCCGGCTTGAGTTTGAATTCGAAAATGCGTTCCTCATTGGTTTTAGACTCTAGTACTTCCAGCCAGCGATCCAATTCGCTTGCAGCCATTAACGCACCCGTCTTTTTTCCTTCTAATTTGAACAAGGTATTGATGTTACCACCTGTACCAATGCTTATCGCCTTCTCAGAGGCATTGACGCCCGTCTCGATCCACCTTTTTATTTTTGTCCAAATATTTTTATCCAAGGCACCAGAAAGCATTCTTACGGTACCGACTTCGAAACTTTTGGATTTTATTTTGACACCTTGCTTGATGATGGTGAGTTCGGTGCTTCCGCCGCCGACGTCAATGTAGAGATAATTGCCTTTTTTGGGCAATGATTGATTGAAATAATTCTCAAAGATCAAGGCAGCTTCTTCATCCCCTGTTAAAATTTCGATTTTGACATTGGCCTCTTGGAATACTTTCTCGATGATTTGTTTTCTATTGGTAGCCTCTCTCATGGCGCTGGTTGCGCACGCTCTGAAAATCTCGACATTGTGCACATCCATCAAATACCAAAAGGCCTTCATTGTTTTCACCAACTGACCGATTTTGGCCTTCGATAATTTGCCTTTCGTAAATACCTCATCACCCAAGCGTAAGGGCACCCTGGTCAAGGATACCTTTTCGACGTAGTATCCATTGCCTTGGAATCTGACTTCTTCAATAAGCAGTCTGATTGCATTAGAGCCAATATCAATCGCGGCAATTTTCAAGGGTGACTTTTGAGTGATTTAACACGGTTGGGCCCGTGAATTAAGTCATTTTGTTTTGGTTTTCAAGTATTGCTGCATGGCAACTTGTGCATCCATGTTCTTCAAACCCTTGCCCATCTTCACATACTCGTTTTTTAGCATTTTATCAACAACCCTGTTTTTAGCGATTCTCGTCCATTGCAAGTCCAAATAATGTAAGATTTCGGCTTTGCATGTTTCGTCTAAAATCGGGACTGCCACTTCCACCCGGTGATCCAAATTTCGGGTCATCCAGTCGGCACTTCCGATAAAAACAAGGGGCTCTCCATTGTTATAAAAAGACATCACCCTGGCATGCTCAAGGAATCGTCCAATCATACTCACAACCTCTATATTCTCGCTGAGGCCTTTGACTCCTGGCACAAGTGAAGAGATCCCGCGAATGATCAACCTAATTTTGACACCTTCCTGCGATGCCTCATACAACTTTCGGATCATGCCAGTGTCCACCAAATTATTGATTTTGATGGTAATGGCCGCTGGCAGGCCTTTGGCCGCATTGTCCATCTCATCATTGATGTGATCCATGATCCTGCGGCGCGCATTGAAAGGTGAGACGAGCAATTGTCTGAATGAACTGCGTTGGTAGTTGCTCTCAAAAAACTCGAATATTTTTTTCACCTCATTGCAGATCTCCTCGCGGCAAGTTAGCAATGAAATATCGCCATACATTTTGGCTGTTTGCTCATTGAAATTTCCTGTTCCAATGTGCACCAAACGCTGTGTTCTTGTGCCTTCGCGACGCGAAATGAGGATCAATTTGCTATGTACCTTTAATCCTTGAACCCCTGCAATGACGCGTATTCCGGCGTCTTGCAATTGCCGTGTTACACGGATATTGTTTTCCTCATCAAAACGAGCTTGTAATTCGATGATGATAATGACCCTTTTCCCATTTTTAGCTGCATTGATAAGGGCATTTACGATGTGTGAATTGTGCGCCACTCGATAGATATTCACCCGGATGGTGCGGACTTTAGGATCGATGGCGGCTTCACGCAACACATCGATGACCGAACCGAAACTATGAAAAGGAAAGAACAACAATACATCGCGCTTCTGAATGGCTTTGAAGTAGGAATTCTGCCCGACAAGAGCTGGATGCACCATGGGTTCAAAAGCAGCATAGCACAGATCCTTGCGTCCAAAGTTGGGGAATTTTAGCAGATCCTTTTTATTGTGATATCGTCCGCCCGGAATGATATTTCCCTGCTCTTTCATTCTGATTTTTTTCACAATAAAATTGAGCAGGTCAGCAGGCATTTCCTGATCATAATTAAAGCGCACATAGTGGCCTCTTTTTCGTTGACTGAGTCCACGTGTCATTTTTTTTTTTATTTTTCTGCTTAAATCGTCGTCGATGTCCAATTCCGCATCGCGGGTGAATTTGATGCTGTAACAAGCCGATTTATCAAAGTCAAATACATGAAAAATACGTCGAATGCGATACCTGATGACATCATCCAAAAACATTACAAACTTTTTGACTCCCGTACCGGGCAGTTGCACAAAACGAGGCAATGACTCTGGCAACTCAATGAGCGCGTATTGATCGGACTCCCTCTTGTCTTTATAACCCAGTACAATTGCCAAATAAATGCGACTATCATTCAATTGGGGGAAGGGCGCGCGCTGACTTAGCATGAGTGGAACGAGATGAGGCCGCAGATCGGATTCAAAATAATGCTCTACAAACTTCTTTTGTGTCGTGTCCAATTGATCTTCGTTGACAAAATGAATACCTTGAGTGGCCAATTCATTTTTGACTTCTAAGAAGGTTCTTTCAAATCTCATTTGCAGCGTAAGAACGGCCTCTTGGATTTGATCCAATGTCGTCTTAGGATCAAAGTCCATTGGATCAATGCTCCTGCCTTTGACACTGATTGCACGTCTCAAACTGGCCAAAAAAAAAAAAAAAAACTC
>JAIYCK010000380.1 GCA_027488055.1 Flavobacteriales bacterium
AAGATTCCTTGAAATATTTCTGCAGGGCGTAGACTTCTTTTTTACGCGTAAGGGCTTTTAACTCTTCTGACAAGTCTCCGCCTTTGAGGCAAATGAGCCCGTTAGGTAGAGCATTGATCTGATCTTTTTTTTTTTTTTTTTTACTCCATTGCCACAATGTAGATAGTTCTGCAACGGCGCGACTCACGACAAAATCAAACTTTTCTTTGACCTCCTCCGCTCGACCGTGCTGTGTTTGCACATTGGTCAGTCCAATGGCTTTGGCGACTTCATTGACCACGGTGATTTTTTTGCCGATGCTATCCACCAACAAAAACTCCACTTGGGGATGCATGATGGCCAGCGGAATGCCAGGAAATCCACCACCTGTGCCGATATCTAGAACCTTGGATCCAGGTTGAAATGGCAAAAAACGCAATATGGCTAGACTGTGTAAAATATGCCTTTCATACAAGGCATCAATATCCTTTCTGGAAATCACATTGATCTTTTCATTCCATTCGGTATAGACCGATTGCAACGCATCCATTTGTTGCAACTGAGCGGGAGTGATCTCTGGAAAATACTTTTGAATGAGCGATACAGACATCCGATCAGTAGTTGTCTTTGGTGTTCTGCATCATTTGGAACAAGAACTCACGCGCTCTGAAAAGCTGTGCTTTCACTGTGCCTAAGGGCAGATTCAGTTCCTCAGCAATCTCTTCATACGCCCGCTCTTCGAAATACCTCAATTCTACCAATCGGCGGTAACGAGGTTTTAATTTATCTACGATTTCGCGCATTTTGCGAATTCGCTCTTCCTTCTGCATGGCTTCTGCGGGATCCATTACCATGTCTTTTACGCTGATCTCGATCGATTCGCCATCATCGGTTTGATATCCCTGATCGATGGAAATCGCTTTGATTCGTTTTTTACGAATGAAGTCAATGCAATTGTTGGTGGCAATTTTAAATAACCACGTGCTGAATGCAAACTGCGGTGTGTATTGTTCCAAACGCTTGAAAGCCTTGCCAAATGCTTCGATGGTCAAATCCTCTGCATCGTCTTTGTTGTTGACCATTTTGAGCAACATAAAATAGATTGGCTCACGATAACGATGCATCAGCTCGCCATAGGCACGTTGATCTTTTTCGTGGATCGCCTTTTGCACGAGTTTGAAGTCGTGCTGCCCTTTTTCCGAAAGATGCTCGATTAGTTCCATTTCTGTTGTTTTCTCACTAAGTTGGTCGTATAAAGCATTGCATTCAATACATGCAAATGCGGTTCTAGGAAAGGCGCTAGCCATACAATATCACCAGACTGCCCTAGCCTTTTTGAAACCTTGTGCAAAATAGTCAATTGTACTATATATCGCAAGAACAAAGCACCACTTAATAACAATACCCCTGTGTGTAAAAAGAAGGAGGCAACGAAACACGCCCAAAGGATCAAAAAACTCAATGGCCAAGCCATCAAACGTCGTTTGTCTGTTGTCTTATAGAGAGGGGCTGTGGTAAAGTGTCTTCGCTTTTGGATGAACCAATCTTTCCACGTGTGCTTTGGTTCTGAAATGGTTTGCGCGCTGGGATCTACCACCACGGTCTGATTCTTATCTGTGGCCACTTGATTCACGAATAGATCGTCATCGCCACTCGACAGACTATAGTGGCTTTTGAATCCGCCTACTCTGAAAAAAAGCTCTTTATTGTAGGCCATGTTGCGACCGATGCCCATGTATGGCTTGCCAGCCGCCGCCATTCCGAGGTAGTGCATGCCGATCATCAAGGTGTCGAAGCGAATGATCTTGTTGAGCCAACCCTTGTATTTTTCATACGGTGAAAAACCCAACACGAGGTCTTTCTGACCGCGAATGCCTGCCGTCATTTCACGGATCCATTCTTTGCTGGATGGCACGCAATCCGCATCGATTAAAAGCAGATGCTCATGTTTGGCAGCTTTGATGCCCAAGGTCAAGGCGAATTTCTTGCCTTGTAAATTTTGTTTCTCCTCGTCCAAATGCACCACATGGATGCGATTGTATTGCAATTGGAGCGCCTTCAGCACGGTCTCGGTATCATCCCATGAACTGTCATTCACAATGATCAATTCGAAGGAAGGATAATTTTGCTCCATGATCAAAGGCACATGTTCGAGCAAATTCTTCTCTTCATTGCGCGCACAGATGATCACCGATACAGGCGACTCATTGGCAGGCGAAATGGTTTTCGTCTTGGCTACTTTGAAAAAATAAGCGATGAGATAAAACAGCTGCACACACCAGGCGATAAAAAACAATCCTACTGCGAATACCCCCTCCTTGTGTTGTGCTAAAAAATCGATCATTTGTTGGTACATTTAGTGCTCTGGCGTGAGCCATAAACTGGGCACAAAATTAGACGTTTCAACCATTGTCAACAGCATGAATCGCTTGAGCTGTTGAGTCTTTTATCCACATCGAAAAAAGTCATTTTGTGGATATTCGCAGCTCAAAAGAAAAAAAAATCCCGCATCAGCGGGATTGTATGTGTGAAACAAGAGGTTCTATTTGAATAGTCCGTGCAGTTGACCATCGATGCCGGCAATGATTTTACCGAGATCTTCTGGCTTATCATGGAATCGATTGGAATCGATATCTACGATCAACATTTTGCCTTTGTTGTAAGTACTGATCCATGCCTCGTAGCGTTCGTTCAATCGGGTAAGGTAATCCAATCGGATGGCCTCTTCGTATTCGCGGCCGCGTTTGCTGATGTTTTCGACCAAGTTGGGCACCGATGCGCGCAAATAAATCAAAAGATCCGGAGGGGTGATAAATTCATCCATGACGGCGAACAAATCCGCATAATTTTCGAAGTCACGCGTGGTCATGAGTCCCATGGCGTGCAAGTTTGGCGCAAAGATGAATGCATCCTCGTAGATCGTTCGGTCTTGCACAATCTTTTTTCCACTCGCTTTGAGCTCCATGATTTGACGAAAGCGGCTTTTCAAAAAGAATACTTGCAGGTTGAAAGACCAACGTTGCATGTCCTTATAAAAGTCAATCAAATAAGGATTGTCGTCGACTTCCTCGAAATGAGGTTGCCATTTATAGTGTTTTGCCAAAAG
>JAIYCK010000239.1 GCA_027488055.1 Flavobacteriales bacterium
ATCGACAAGGCTACAACATCAATCCAAAAATCACCCACCGCGATGGCAATTTTGGTTTGTACGGATCCTTTTCCTATCGACACCGCAATCTATTTGGAGGTGCAGAAGCCTTAGAGGTGCAAGCCATCGGTGGTTTGGAAGCCGCACAAACGCTGACACAAGTCACGGATCCCAACAATCCCCAAAACCAGAATATTCGAAGGGCTTTTAGCTTGAACACCTATGAAGTAGGTCCCGAGGTCACTTACAAGGTACCGCGTTTGTGGCCGCTGGATTGCGATCGCACCCGCAAGAGCTCTGAGCCTTTCAGTTCCATCACGGCTGGTTTAAATTATCAGAACAGACCAGAATATCTGCGCACCCTGAGCACCTTGCGTTTCAGTTGGAACGCCATTGCCAATCCCGATCAAGTATCGCGGTGGAACATCGATTGGGCGGAGTTGAGTTTGATCAAGATTCAGAAGGAACAAATATTCATTGATTTCTTGGAGCAGCAGAACGATAGCTTGCTCAAAAACAGTTACCAAGACCATTTGATCCTGTCCTTCATGAATGTGTCGTACAGTGTGAATACCCAAAAGAAGACCTTTCAAAGGGCCTTTTTTTATTGGAAAATCGCAGGCGGATTTGCGGGGATGGGAGCGCGCGGAGTGATGTCAGCGATCGGCATCGAACGCGACTCCTTGAATGCGTATCGCTTGGGCGGCTTGCGCTATGCGCATTATGGCAGGGTAGAGAATGAGTTCAAGTGGTTTGTGAATGTCAACGATAAGAATACGTTTGCATTTCGATTGTTTCAGGGATTGGGAGTTCCGCTGGCCAACAATCCATCGTTGCCCTTTGAGAAAAGCTTTTTCAGCGGAGGTAGCAACGGCATTCGCGCATGGCAGGCACGCACCTTGGGCCCTGGATCTTGGAGAAGCGACGAGACCATCAAAACCTTTAATAACATCGGGGAAGTCAAGCTAGAAGGCAATTTCGAATATCGATTTAAGATGACCGAAATGTTGAACTGGGCGCTGTTTTATGACGCGGGTAATATTTGGCTGTTAAAACCCAATGAGGCCAAGCCCGGCGCCGATTTCAAATCAGATCGATTCCTATCCGAAGTAGCGATGGGAGGCGGCATTGGATTGCGTTTGAATTTTGATTTCTTCTTGGTGCGCTTTGATTTTGGACTCCAGCTCAAAGATCCATCAAAAGTGCCCGGAGAGCGTTGGTTGTGGCAACCCAAGACCGAGTATATCACCCATATTCAGGATGAGATCGACTCGAATATTACACGCATTCCACTTAGGTCGATCACCATGTTCAATTTGGGAATTGGATTTCCGTTCTAAGCGGGTTTTGTTTGCAGGGTCTTGTTGATTAATCCTTGCGCGTGGCGTTTTTCTGCAGGATAATTTCATACATTCACCACATAATTGGTAGGTATGAAATATTTCTTTGTCACGCTTTTAATGGCATTTCTCTTGTCTTGTCTAGATGAACCGACAGTTCCTTCGCCCCCTGCGGCATCAAAGGCAACCGACCCATCGACATCCTCCATCAGTCCGGTGCTTTATTTCAAGGCGTGGGGCAATGAGCCAGGTTGGAACTTGCAGATGATAGCCACCTCCGATGGTACCTTTCCCATCGTGTTGGTCTTGGATTACGGAGCTGACACGCTATCGGGCGTCATTCGCAAAATGCCGATCATGGAGCCAACTCCCGACGGCAAAGGCAAGGCAGTGGTCGGAAGCAATGAAGTCAAGTACACGGGACTCCTCGAGATTCATGGCACACAAGCACCGATTGAGATGTCGATTGTGAGCGGTATTTGCAACGACGACGCCGACATTCAGCACGGCACATCGGTCACGATAGCCTTGCCCGAGCAACAATTGAAAGGTTGCGGAGATTACTTCGACTGATAAAATCTTGCAAAGTCAAAGCACTGAAAGCCAGTCGTCATGCAGGCGTTGTGCATCAATATTTTGATCAAGTCAAACTTTTGATTTAGGTTTGTAGATATTGGCAATGAAGGTGCACAACGGATGTGTGGTCATTTCTGAAGAAATACTTTTTTACATAGCTTAATGATAGCAACAAATGCGGGTATCGACATCCGCAAAACAAACGCCAGTCGAATCCATGAGGTGGATTGGGCGAATTTGGGTTTTGGTAAAACCTTTTCCGATCACATGGCGGTCATCGAATATAGGGAAGGTGCTTGGCAGCGCCCGACCATTGTTCCTTACGGTCCATTGCCATTCAGTCCAGCTATCAGCGCGTTGCATTACGGTCAGGCCATTTTCGAAGGGTTGAAAGCCTACAAAAACGAACAGAACGAAGTCTTTGTATTTCGTCCTGAAATGAATGCCGAGCGACTCAATGTGTCCGCGGCGCGCATGTGCATGCCGAGTTTACCAACAGAGACTTTTGTAGATGCTGTCCGCAACTTGGTTCAGTTGGACCATGAGTGGATTCCGAAAGGGGAGGGCGAGTCGTTGTATTTGCGTCCACACATGTTCGCGATCGATGAATTTGTAGGAGTGCGACCCAGTGAAACGTATATGTTTGTGATTTTTAGTTGTCCTGTGGGCAAATATTACACGAATGAATTGCGTGTAAAAGTGGAACAAAATTACACCCG
>JAIYCK010000155.1 GCA_027488055.1 Flavobacteriales bacterium
ATTCACCCAATGTGCCAACCAAATAGCTCAAGGCATAAAAATGATGTGCGTCGATTGCCAATACCAAACCTTCGGTTGGTGCCTTGTCCATCTTGTTGAATGGATTGCCAATGATTGCTTTGGTGCAATAGGCCTTGTATGCAGCGGGAATCTTGGTCACCTTTTTCAATTGGATGTGTCCCTTCAATACCTGCGCGTAGATGCAAGTCCATCTAATTTTGCGGCGCAGCTCATGCACACCTTCTTCTAAGTTTTCTAGATCATATTTGCCTTTTTCAAGGTCTTTCAAAACCTTGGTCAGTTCTTTGGAAATGAGCAATGCTGCTCCATGCACCACCGTGTCAATCTCAAGCTTTTTGTCTTCTTTTACAGATTTCAGTAGGCCATCGAAATACCCTTTTTCGGCCATTCCACTGTTAGCTAATACATCGTTTAGGAACCCACACTCCTCATTGAGCATTCCTGTAAACAATACATTTCCGACTTTCTTGACGGTAGTATTCTTTTTGAATTCCTCTTGCATGGCCATCGCATAGTCAATGGCTCCTAAAGTGTCTTCCAGGGCTTTGAATTCTTTGTAATACGCATCGTATTTTTTCTTGGTAGATACGAATCGGTACAAGCGCATCAACCCTTCGAGCTGAAACAATACGCCACGAGCCCCATTTTGATAGAGGTAAAGCGCAGGGTTTTTAGCTTTTTTGCTTTTTGAGAGTAGGCTTGACAGTTCGCTTAGAGGTGCGGAGAGCAAAGAAATAGACATAAATTAAATTTTTACAAAGTAACGACGATTTCTCTATTACTCTGTACTAATTATGTTAACCTTTCAGTGCGGATGCTGATCTGCGATTTGGATTCATGAATCAATCGCAACGTGCGGCGCAGCTGGCTGCAAATGCAAAGCGCTTATTGATGATTCGAGTGCATTTGTATAGGTATTCATTCGAAAATTTTTCGCATGCAGAAGGCAAGTGCTCCGCATTTGTTTTTTTTCATCGGGAGTCAAGTTGTTATAGTAGCTAATTTCCGTAGCAATTTCAGCGCTTGAAGAAGCAATGAAACCTGCACTTCGATGTTGAATAAAGACCATATTTTCGCCTACAGGATTGCCCAATGCGGGTGTGCCGCAATTCATATATTGTTTGGCCTTAAAAGCAGATTTCGCATGATTGAAGGGATGATCTACCATGATAGCGATTCCCAAATCCCATTGTTCGATATGCGCATCTATTGCCGCTTCATCGTTCCAGTCTATTCCTTCAGGCAAGAAAAGTTGCACATGAGGCAAGAAACGTTGAATGTGCTCATCTAGTTCACTACGATCGGCCGATCTTTCAACTCCGAGCAGCGTCAATTGCATTGGTATTTTGATCATTTGCAATGCGGGTAAGACCAATTGGAGTATCGCGTTTTTGTGAGAAAAAGTAGAGGGTATAGGACTGGAATTGTAACCACCGATCCACCCTAGATGGAGTGTTTGTGCTAATTCCTTGCGCTTAAGCTTAGGTGCATTGACACAAGAGGTGAGTAACAGCACACTTTTATATTTCGCTTCAAGCGTTTCCTTTAGGGTATGACTGCCGACATGAATAGTATGCACTTTGGACATGAGGCGGTGCATCATCTGGGGAGAATTTCGTTCCCATTCAGCATCGTCAATGTCGTAAATGAGATGCGCGGGCGTTTGCGAAATGATCCAATGCAGGATTCGGGCATATAGTCTTTTACTGTATACCTTGTGTATCAGTACCACATCGTTTTGATTCGCTTGTAAGGCCAGAAACCAGCAGGCTTTCAGCATAATGTATATGCGACGAAATGAATATCCCGGAAAAACTTGAATCGATTGTATGCCTTTTTGTTGATGCAGTTGCTCCAAAGGATATATCACACGATAGCGCACACTTGCTGAGCGTTGATCTGAGTAGCAAAATGCGACAATGGTCATCTCTGGATTCTGAGTGTTTTATGGTTTTACAATCAAGGTTGTATCCTAACCTATGGTTTGTTGGATTCGGGTTTGTCTTTCTCAAAATACCGCGACATCCATTTGTCGGTACCTGAATTTTTGCGGTGCAATGCTGGATGATTTTCGCTATCGTCGAGTCGAGGGTCTGCATAGATCTTCAGCTTTCGGACGTGCGTGATTTCAAGGCTCAATGCATCGAATTCTTCCATTACCTTACCTTCTAATAAGAAAAGTCCCCATCCACTCACGGGATTCTGTTTGGCCACAGGTGGAAAGTGCACGGTGTCTATAAAGTCACCGGCTCCATCCAGAAACGTTCCGAAATACATGGCGTCTCCATTGCTGGTGCGAGTGGGCTTGAGGGTTACAAGATATCCGATAATCTGCACGTGCTGACCAATGTGCTGCTTCAACTGTGTAGCCAACATCCGACTAGGCGGTTCTTCGGCTAGCATGTCGAAGGGATTGCACAATGGGAATCCAAGCAATTCCAACTCGTCGTATGAATCTTCCAACCAGTGGTGCAAAAGGACTGGCAACGTATAGTCAGCTTGCGGACTCGCAAATAAAATGGGGGCTCCATCGGACTTTTTTTGTTTTGATAAATGCATGTGCAATTCCCACATGATGTCTTTTTTGGAGCGACCAAAGCAACGAAATGCTCCTGCTCTCGCAAGCAAGACGCATTGATCGAGCGAAACACTTACGCGATCTAAAAAATCCGAAAGGCTGAGAAAGGGTCCCGATTGGCGTATGCGAGTCACTTGTGCTTGCACTTCGTGCTCCAATCCCTTGATCATTTGCAGTCCAAGATAGATGGTACGTCCATACAATACGGACTCGATACCGCTGTGGTTGACACAAGGCGCCTCGACCGATGCCCCTGATTTACGAGCCTCATTCAGATATATTTCAGGCCGATAAAACCCCCCATAATTGTTGACGGTGGCTGTCATGTATTCAATGGGGTAGTACGCCTTGAGGAACAAACACTGGTAGCTTTCTACGGCATAGATAGCACTGTGCCCCTTTGCAAACGCGTATCCTGCA
>JAIYCK010000114.1 GCA_027488055.1 Flavobacteriales bacterium
CTGGCGAAAGAAGCGCGTAAAGTGGTGTCATACCTCGTCCAGGTTAGGGGTGTGGTTTTGAAATATAATCCCCCAATAATTCTGCAAAAGCTGCCGTCATCATATCGGCTTGTAACTCATATCCGCGCTTCGAAAAATGCACGTAATCGTTAGCCGCTAGTCCTGCATTGGCCCACGTCCGTATGGAGTTTTCTCCACCCATGATGCTATATAGATCATAGACAGCTCCTCCGTGCTTTGTTGCAAGTGAGATCATGCTTTGGCGAATTTTCAAGGCATTGGGGTTTGAATATTTTTTTTGGTAGTAGGTGTCATTGTTGGTCACAAATAACAAACACACGCGTGGATTGGCACGCTTGAAAGTTGCGATCAAACTGTCATATCTCGCCTCGAATTGCGCTGCATCGAATTCATCCGAAGGCACATTGGCATCGTTCACCCCGATTCCACAGACCACTAGCCGCGGAGCGATTGATGCAAATTGCTGCCCGAATTCCTCGCAGCGCAAATAACTCCTAGTGCTTGCACCATTGACCCCAATAGTGTGATACGAAACACCAATATCCTGCTTACCAAAATACAAACCTTGCAAGTGGAATTGATTTTGAAGACTATCGGTTTTTTGCAAACGCACCTCCACGCTCGTCTGCGGATCACTATATACGTAGCGTCGGTAGGTAAGTGCCAAACTAGTACTATCCAACCGGGCATTGGTGACCTGAAGATCATAACTCGAGCTGTCGCCTGCAGAGCTATAAATGCGGATTTCCTGAAACGGATGAGGTACGCTATCTAAATGTAAAGTAGTCACCTGAAAGCGTGCATCGGGATCGTTGGTGCTGGCATTGATTCCCGACATCCCCCAATCGCACTGACTATCAGCCACTGCATTGCGACAACCTTGCCATGCACCGGCAAAATCACATTTCACACTGCGCGGCGAATTGGTCTTGGCCAGTTGATAGGGAAATACAAAACCTCTTTCGCCTTCTGCACCATACATCAGTTGCACCAAATTGGAGCGTAATCGATCCGACAGAAAACCACCTTGCACATGGGACCCACCAATATGCACAATATCAATTTTACCCTTTCCCTCAAATGCCAATGTGCTGAAGTCGGCGAGTAAATCACTCCATTGATTAGAAGATCCATACAGGTCAATGCGATTCAAATCGTAGCGCACAAAGTCATACTCCTTTGCAATAGGGTATTGAATGCTTCTAGTGTTCCCTATTGAAAACTCCAATGTAAACGCACATACCAACATTGTCACTGACATCATCAGTGCAAAGAGCGCAAAAGCCTTGGAGCGGAGTTTCAAAGTCATTTTAGAAGTTGGGCTTCAATAAATATTGAGAATAGAATTTGTCGATCTCTTCCACTGCTTCATCCGCCGTGTCCACCAATGTGAACAGAAACATATCATCTGCACTCGCATTTTTCTCCTTCTCGATAAGGGTGTGTTTGATCCAATCCAACAAGCCTGCCCAAAAATCACGGCCCACTAGAATGATTGGGAAACGTCCAATTTTATCCGTTTGAATCAAGGTCAATGCCTCGAAGAACTCATCCAAGGTGCCGAACCCGCCAGGCATTACAATGAAACCTTGACTGTATTTCACAAACATGACTTTGCGCACGAAGAAATAGTCAAAATTGATGCTTTTGTCGTGGTCCACAAATTGATTACCGTGCTGCTCAAAAGGAAGTACGATATTCAAGCCAACGGATGTACCGCCGCCTTCTTTTGCTCCTTTGTTACCAGCTTCCATGATACCAGGGCCGCCGCCTGTGATCACACCATATCCCTTATTGACGAGCTTAAAAGCAATATCATATGCCTTTTGGTAATTGGGATTGTCTGGCTTGGTGCGCGCGCTTCCAAATATGCTCACACATGGTCCAATCTGACCCATGCGGTCATATCCTTCCACAAATTCGCCCATGATTTTGAAAATGCTCCAGGAGTCATTGCTCTTGGTTTCATTCCAATTGCGCTGACTGAATTTATTGATGATTCTGCTATCTTTTTCCATTGTTATCTGTCTTTGTATGTAATTCAAAATAATCCTTTGCTTTTGGCTCGCTTGCCACCCAGTCCCAACACGCCAAGCAAACCTCTGGCCAATTCTCGCACCACGGTATTGCCCACCTGTCTGACCATGGTATTTTTACTCATGCGCTCAATCAGATTCGGCTCTTCCTTAACATCATTTTTTTGCTTTCGTGCAGCCACTTCCACATCGGCTTCTGATTCTTCTTTTTTGGCGTTCTGCAACTTGGCCTCAATCAATTCATAAGCGCTTTCACGGTCTATCTCTTCATTGTATTTGCTGATCAGTTGGCTCCATTGCAGGACACGGTCTATTTCTTCGCTGGTGAGGATGCCCATGCGGGATTGGGGCGCTCGCATGTGCGTAGCAGCCAAAGGTGTGGGTTGCCCTTTCTCATTCAACGCCGTTATCAAGGACTGCCCGATACCGATACTAGTCAACAAATCCGATGCTCTGTAAAATTCCGAGATGGGATAATTTTCGGCTGTTTTAGTGATGGCTTTGCGATCCTTTTCGGTGAATGCTCGCAGGGCATGCTGTACTTTCAATCCCAATTGCGACAGTACACTTTCGGGTATGTCATAAGGATTTTGTGTGCAGAAGTAGATGCCGATTCCTTTGGATCGAATCAATTTGATGATGTTCTCAATCTGCTGCAATAAGGCGTCACTTGCTTCACTGAAAATCAAATGAGCCTCATCTATGAAAACACCTAAGTTGGGTTTATCCAAATCGCCTGCTTCCGGAAAACTTTGATAAATTTCGGCAAGCATTTGCAGCATGAAGGTGCTAAACAGTTTGGGTTTATCTTGAATGTCAGTCAATCGCACTATGGAGACAATTCCACGTCCTTGCTGATCAAATCGGCAGAGATCGGCTACCTCAAAGGAACGCTCACCGAAGAATTTATCTGCACCTTGGGTTTCGAGTTCGATGACTTTGCGTAAGATCGTAGCGATCGACGATTCACTTATTTTTCCATAATCTTTTTCTATGATCTCCTTGCCTTGGTCAGTGGAATATTGCAACAATTTTTTGAAGTCTTTCAAATCAAGTAGCCCCAAATCATTGTCGTCTGCAAATTTGAAAAGCACTGCCACCAACCCAGATTGTGTATCATTGAGCTCGAGAATTTTAGAGAATAAAACAGGGCCAAACTCCGAAACTGTCGCCCGCAAACGTGCTCCTTTTTCATTGGATAAGGTCAGCAGTTCCAAGGTGCTTGCCGAAGGAGCATAAGGGATACCAATTAGTTTGTGACGCTCTTCAATTTTATCATTGCTCACACCCATGGCTCCAATGCCGCTGAGGTCACCTTTCAAATCCATGAGCATGACGGGTATGCCTTTCTGCGACATCTGCTCTGCAATGATCTGAAGGGTCACCGTTTTCCCTGTTCCAGTGGCACCTGCAATTAAGCCGTGTCTATTCAAGGTTTTCAAAGGGATCTTAACTCCACATCCAGCAATTGGTGCGCCATCAAGCATGGCAACGCCCATGTCAATTGAATCTCCTTTGAATTGATACCCACCTTGCATGTGGGTTGTAAAATCGTCTATGCGGCCCATTGTTGAAATATTTCGACCGACGAATGTAAAACAATTGAAGAGTGAGATGAGGATTTTCTTCTGATTTTATTTTTAACTTTCAAACACTGCGGAACAAACAATCTTTTAACACATTGAATGACACTTCTTAGATCGGAAATAGCTTTCTTTGAGCCTTCACATCTCAATTTAATAATATGCTAGATCAATTAATAAAATTTGCCAAGGATCAATTGGGTGATCAATTCAACTCAAATAATCAACTCGACTCCAACCAACAAAATGAGGTTTTTAATACCGCTCAAAGCAGTATCATGGACACCATCAAGAATCAAATAGGGGGTGGCAATATCGGTGGCTTAATGAACTTGTTCAATGGCCAAGATGATCCAAATGCACAGGCGAATCCGATTGCTGGTCAAGCCCAACAGAACGTGGTGACTTCGCTCATGGATAAATTGGGTTTGGACGAAGGCAAAGCATCTGGGATTGCAGCTCAAATCATTCCTGCTGTCATGCAACGATTCGCAAGTCCCGAAACGGGCACGGCCGAGAATCCAATGGATTTGATCAAAAAAATGGGGCTGGAGGGCGACAACGGAATAGCGGATATGATTGGGAAATTTACCGGCGGTGATGGGAATGTGGCTGACAAGCTCAAAAACTTATTCTAACGGCGCTCTGATTACTACGTCCAATACATTTTTGCGCTAGCCTCTCATCATTTGCCTTGCGCTGTGAAATTTCCATTGCAGCGGTTTAAGTGTAAGACTTAACGAAGAATACAAACATATCCTTGGACAGTCCGTGCTTCCAACGATTTGTCGCGGTATTGCATCATCCACATATAAGTGCCGTCACGGACATAATGTGCGCCATTGTAGGCGTTGCCGGTCCATGCTTGTGTAGGATCAGTGGTCTGCCAAATGCAGGAACCCCAGCGGTCCACAATGCAAAATTCATACGCATCAGGCGTATAGGTGAAGATGGGCAGAAACACATCATTGATACCATCTCCATTGGGCGTGAATGAGTTGGGAATGTAAAAGCCAAAATCGTCTCGAATGAGTACGGTGCTGCTAGCGCTAGCACTGCATCCATCATTGGTAATGCCGTAGAGTTGAATGGTGTAATAGCCTGACTGATTAGGTAATTCCAAGTACCATACTGTATCGTTGGAAAACAACTCGGGTGCTTCCAATACACTCCAATACAAGCTGTCAGCGTTCATGCTTTGAGCGCTGCAAACAATGCTCTGATTGGGTAAATCGACAATTTGCTGGTCCAATTGAATACTCACATCTACCGCCAGAGGTGCGTTGACTTCGATCGGGTAACTGGCTAAACAGTTTCCTCCAAAGTCAACTTCCATAAGAGAGGTTGTTGCACAAAGTGCATCGAAGGTGGCGGTCTCTCCAATGATGGATTCTCCAAGAAATGAATAGGTGACGGAGGCATTGGTTTGATTGGCCACAGTGAGAACTCCGTCGCACCATTCCGCGCATGTTGCATCGGTGATGTTCAACTCAATTTGTGGGGGTAAATTGAAGGCAATGGTCACTAAGTCTGAGGCACTGCAGTCACCCAAAGTCGAGCTGAGGGTCAATGTATAACCTCCTGGATCATCGGCTGTGACAAAAGGGTTGGAAATGGAGGTATTGGAAAAAGTCACATCGGCCGGGCCAGTCCACAATATGTTACCAGTGTTTACCGTGGCATTGAGCGTGGTTTGCATATCACACAATTCCATGTCTACTCCTGCTTCCACGGTGATGGTTACGTCGTCAATAACCACTTCAGTTGTGTCGGAGCACCCTTCCAAATCGGTCAGAATGACTTCATAATTACCTGGAGCCAGCGATTGCACTGCGAGTCCGTTTACTGGAGCCGAATTCACAGCCATTTCAAAGGGACCGCTGTCGCCTTCTGCAATAAGCTCAAGGGATCCGTCTGCGCCATTGCAAGCGTCGTCGATCAACACATCCGCAATACTTACGGGTGCATTCACAGTAGCGTTTAAGGGCGTCACCCAACTATTTCCACACACATCGGCAATGGTGCCTGACAGGCTCGCTTGAATGACGATGTCGCCTGCTGGCAAAGGAGTGGGGAAAACCACATTCAGAGCATTGTCGAGGGAGCTCGAGGTACCGGACGAAATCTCAATTGAACTATAATTGGTTCCGGCTGCAAATACCTCAACAGCCCCAGCTTCCACATTACCTACCACGATATTTTCGCTAAACGTCAACACCATGTTGGTGCGCGAACAATCCAATGTAAAACTTTCTAATACAGGCGCTTCCTCGTCATAAATACTGCTAGCGCTTGCTCCGAAATTCAAAGTATAGCCATTGAGCGTAGAGCTATAATTCATGATCACCAATGCATACACACTGCCTTGCTGTACATTGAGATCACTATTGAATGCAGGACCATTGTTGTTGCCCGGCCCATTGTAATTACCAACACCTCCCTCTGCAGTGGAGATGCCAGTTGGACCTTGATAACCGCCTGTTTCACCATACGAATTGCAACTTACTTCGGGCGACGTCCCCGAATTGATGCCCGCGCAACCATTTTGCGTGATGTCAAACATGGACCAATCGTAGTCGTCGTTGTTGTTGTTA
>JAIYCK010000117.1 GCA_027488055.1 Flavobacteriales bacterium
ACTAAGTCGTCACACTTTCTACCTAATTGCGCTTGCGAATTTTATATCGGTGCCGTTTGCCATTCTGATGTTGTGTGTAATGCCAAAAATCGGCCGTATCGTAATACAATGTCTCGTATCTGGATTCGCGAGTGCCCAGCACCTCCAGCGCGCGATAGGAGTCCATCAAGTCAGGCAGGATCGCAAGAAGCTCTTGTTGATGGAGCATGAATTTGGTGTCGGTCCTGTTCATCAATTGCACCCCATCCATCTCAGCCAACGTAATTGGGCTGAAAGACTGCAGTATGTGGGTCAGTGTATTCAATGGTTTCAGGAGAGGGCGTGCTTGACTTGTAGGTTATTGTCAATTCAAACTACTTCCCTCTTTATTTGGGTTTAATTGTGAAAATAATCACTTGCGGTTGTTACAAATATAACAAATACCACATATTCCCACTTTGAGTCATTAAAATATACCACAAAAAAACCCGAAGCCATTGCTTCGGGTAAAGAGCGAATACTTGCAATATTATTGGGATGCTATGAAGCATCCAGCATTGAATTTACTTCAGATTATGATACACCGCTTGCACGTCATCATCTTCTTCAATTTTTTCAACCAATTCTAAGATCTCATCAATTTGTTCATCGTTCAACTCTGTGAACGAATTGGGGATGCGCTCGAGGCCTGCTTTCACCACTGGGATATTGCGCTCCTCTAATGCTTTCTGCATACTTCCAAAATCAGCAAAAGCGGTGTACAATACATATTCATTTTCCTCTTGCTCGATGCTATCTAGCCCGGCGTCAATCAATTCCAACTCAAGTTCATCGATATTACTGACGGCATCGGCACTCAGGCGGAATACACCTTTCCGATCAAAAACAAAACTCAGCGAACCACTGTTGCCCAATGTGCCGCCACCTCGATTAAAATACATTCGAATATTAGCCACTGTGCGTGTAGGATTGTCCGTGGCCGTTTCGACCAATATCGCCACTCCGTTGGGGCCATATCCTTCGTACACCATTTCCTCATAACCCGCGGTGTCTTTGTCACTCGCGCGCTTGATGGCTGCGTCCACGCGATCTTTTGGCATGTTCACACCCTTCGCGTTGGCGATTACTTGACGCAAACGTGGATTCGACGATGGATCTGGACCAGCAGCCTTTACTGCCATAGCAATGTCCTTGCCGATGCGTGTAAAGGCCTTCGCCATCTTATCATATCGAGCAAACATCTTGTGTTTGCGTTTCTCAAATATCCTTCCCATAGTTGAAGTAGATTTTTTTGAATTAAAGTCCTTGGGCCCGCAAACCTACAAAAGGACTTCAAAATCCCAACCATATTCATGAAAACATTAGTAGGTTTGTGGTCGACATGTTCATAGAAAACACCTTTAACCGCGGCCGAAGTCAAGGATGGATCGAAGTCATCTGTGGCTCTATGTTCTCTGGCAAAACCGAGGAACTTATTCGTCGACTCAAAAGAGCGGAGATCGCTCAAATGAAGGTTGAAATTTTTAAACCCAAGGTCGACAACAGGTATCATGAGGAGGATGTCGTATCCCACAACGCAACCTCTATTCGCAGCACTGCTATCGAACATAGCTCCCAACTCTTGCTCATGAGCGGTGATGTGGAGGTATTGGGTATTGACGAAGCCCAGTTCTTCGACAGCGGACTGCCCGATGTGTGCAATCAACTCGCCAATCAAGGCATTCGTGTCATCTGTGCTGGTTTGGATATGGATTTCATGGGGCGACCCTTTGGGCCTATGCCTCAACTACTTGCCGTGGCTGAATTTGTGACCAAGGTGCATGCCATATGTGTCAAGACAGGCAATCTCGCTCATTATAGCTATCGGTATGCTCCCGGCGAATCCGTGGTTCAACTCGGAGAACTCGAAAGCTATGCGCCTTTGTCTAGAGAAGCTTATAACTTGGCCATGAGCCAACGCAAAAACGCAGAAAAAAGCCTGCCCAACCAATCACCAGGGACACCATGAAATGGGCTATATCGGATATATGTGAATGGACCAATGGCACGTTGGTAGCAGGCCAAGGAAATCGAACATTTTCGCAATTGGTATTGGATAGCCGCAAGGCACTGAATGCGGACGACAGTTTGTTTATTGCCATACACGGCGTGCGCCACAACAGTCACCTCTTGCTTCACGAACTGTATGCAAAAGGGGTGCGTTGTTTTATCATCGAAGAAGATGTGGACATCGACTTATTGCCAGAGGCAGATGTGGTGCGTGTGTCGAATAGCATCGCCGCCATGCAATCATTGGCCGCTCGGCATCGTTCTCAATTTACGATTCCCGTAATCGGCATCACCGGCAGCAATGGCAAAACAACCATCAAAGAATGGCTGAATGTGCTGCTCAGCGAGGATTTTCGCATAGTACGCAGCCCAAAAAGTTATAACTCCCAAATAGGTGTTCCCATATCGGTGTGGAACATGGGACCGGCGCATGAACTCGCCATTTTCGAAGCAGGTATCTCCGAATCGGGCGAAATGGAAAAGCTTGCACGCGTAATTCAACCTTCCATTGGAGTCCTAAGTGGAATTGGAACGGCCCACATGGAAAACTTTCTTAGCCGCCGCCAATTGATCGGTGAAAAATTACATCTCTTCGCTCGTTCCGAAGTGATTGTGGTGCCCGATGACGCAGATGTGCTCCAATTGGTTAGTCCATGGCAAGAATCTAAAAAAATCTTGATCGTTCCAAAACACCATTGGATTCGACGATCCGAAAATGGAACGGACAACATTATCCGCTTGGGACAGGAGTCCCGCACATTTGAAGTTGGATTTGGAGATCAAGCGTCCTTCGACAATATCGCTACATGCATTACGTGTATGCGCTATCTCAGTTATACTGACGAGGTCATTCAGGATCGCTTGAAACGCTTGACAGCACTCGAAATGCGTTTGCAATTGATCGAAGGAGAAAATGGTGCAGTGATTGTCAATGACGCTTACAGCAATGACTTACAATCCTTGGAAATTGCCCTGGATTTTTTATCGAGGCACGCACGTGGCAAGGAAAAGGCAGTGGTACTATCTGATTTCATTCAAAGTGGCACCCCGGTGGAGGAACTCCATCGCACGGTGCTCGAATTGCTCAAACGCCACGGTGTGCAGCGCTGGTATAACGTAGGTCCTGCAAGCAAAACCTCGGATTCCGAATTGGGAGATCGCTATCAACATTTTCCATCAACGGAAGCCTTTTTGAGTGAATTCGATCCTGAAGTATTCCAACAAACCGCAGTACTCGTCAAAGGAGCGAGGATTTTCGCTTTTGAAAAGATAGTTGCTACACTCCAAGAACAATCGCACGATTCAGTCTTGCAAATTGATTTGGGAGCGCTG
Organism: Flavobacteriales bacterium; assembly: GCA_027488055.1. Taxonomy (GTDB): domain Bacteria; phylum Bacteroidota; class Bacteroidia; order Flavobacteriales_D; family Sanyastnellaceae; genus CANHSF01. The sequence continues at coordinate 3,361 of JAIYCK010000117.1, forward strand.
GTGCACAACCTCAATTATTTCAAATCAAAAATCCACCCTTCCACGAAGCTCATGGTCATGGTGAAGGCCTTCGGTTATGGGATCGGTGCTCCACAAGTGGCTTCTTTGTTGATGTTCAACAAGGCAGATTATTTGGCGGTGGCCTATACGGACGAGGGAGCCGCGCTCCGCAAGGCCGGCATTTCACTGCCCATCATGGTGATGAACCCTGAACGCAGCAGCCTGCAAGCCTTGATCAAATTCAAATTGGAACCCGAAATTTACAGCTTCAGATCGTTGAGCGCTTTTATCAAAGCGCTGCGTCAAAGCAATCATCAAGGCCCATATGCTATCCACCTCAAAATAGACACGGGCATGCGCAGGCTGGGTTTCGAACGCTCTGAAATAGCTGAACTTGCGAAGGTGATGGGCTCATACCCTGACATCAAAGTGGCAAGTGTATTCACTCATTTGGCCGCGACCGACAACCCCGATTTGGACCACTTTACAAATCAGCAACTCGTTCATTTCGATGAAGCCTACACAATCATAACGGAATCGCTGCCTTATCTACCCTTGAAACACGCTCTCAATACGGGAGGTATCCAGCGATTTGGAAATGCACAATATGATATGGTGCGTTTAGGCGTTGGACTATATGGAGTTTCGGCAGATGCCAACGAAAAGCTAGAGCTCATGCCGGTCAATGCGCTGAAAACGGTCATCTCACAGATCAAACAAGTGAAAAAAGGGGAAAGCATTGGGTACAACAGATCCTTTATTGCTCCGACTGATATGCGAAGTGCTACCATTCCATTGGGCTATGCGGATGGTCTCAGACGGCAATTGAGCAACGGGGGGGGATATGTGGTGATCCATGGGCAGCGCGCCCCGATTGTGGGCAATGTATGCATGGATATGACAATGGTCGACGTGACTCACATCGATTGTGCCGAAGGCGACGAAGTGGAGGTTTTTGGCCAATTTCAGACCATCGCACAGTTCGCACAATCCTGTGATACTATTGTCTACGAAGTATTGACCTCCATCAGTCAACGTGTCAAGCGGGTATATACACAAGATTGATTAAGGTTAAACTTCTCAACAGCTCGGTAGGGAATCTTTGGTCATCCATGGTATGCAATTCGTTAGATCGCGGTATTTTTGAATTCGAACCAATAAATGCGATTTGCGCTCACCGATATCGCACAACCTCTTTAATACAATGAAAAAGTATTTGTTCCTTCTTATTCTTGGTCTGTCAATCCAATGGACCACCGGCCAAACGCCACAGATAGTAGACAATGAAGTTATTGTGCAACTCACCACGGCCAATGATCCGAAGGCTGTAGAGTTAGCATTTGCTTCAGAAATGGGGATGTTGCCACAATTCAAACATGTACAATTGTTGAGCAAAACAATGCGCATTCACCTCTTCACTTTCGATGCGACCCGGATCGACGTATACAGTGTATTGCGACAGCTTCAACACACCGATGGTGTCGCATTGGCTCAAGTCAATCATGTACTCAATGAGCGCCAAATTCCCAACGACTCCTTCTTTGGACAACAATGGCATCATGTGCAGTCGGGAGATCATGACATTGATACAGATCTTGCGTGGGACATCACCACAGGCGGTTTGACAGCATTTGGCGACGAGATTGTAGTGTGTGTAGTGGAAGGAGGCGGAGCCAAATGGGACCAAGCCGACATCGTGAGCAACCACTGGGTAAATACAAATGAAATCGCCAACAATGGATTGGACGATGACAACAATGGATATATTGATGATTACGATGGTTGGAATATTGGATCCGATACCGATAACCTTGATACAGGCAATCATGGAACCCAAGTGAGCAGCATGATTGGTGCCAAGGGCAACAATAGTTTGGGTATTACAGGCGTCAATTGGGATGTGAAAATAATGCAAGTGCAAATGGGCGGTGTCAACGAAAACAACGTGATCGAAGCATACGAGTATCCGCTTGCAATGCGCAAATTATACAATCAGTCGAATGGCACTCAAGGTGCATTTGTGGTTGCGACCAATAGTTCATGGGGCATCGATGGTGGCAATCCCGCTAATGCTCCATTGTGGTGCGCGATGTACGATAGTTTGGGATATTATGGTGTATTGAGTGCTGGCTCCACGGCCAACAATAACGTGAACGTGGACGTAGTTGGCGATTTACCCACGGCGTGCCCAAGCGACTTCATGATCAGCGTGACTGCATCCAACGACAATGATGTGCGAACTTTCAGTGGTTACGGCATTACCACCATTGATATTGCGGCCCCAGGAGAAGATGTGTATTTGGCAGGTAACAATAGCTATGCTCCAACCAGCGGCACTTCATTTGCTGGTCCATGCGTAGCGGGTGCAATTGCGCTGCTATATAGCGCTCCATGCAACAGTTTTATGGAAGTGGCTTATGCCGCTCCTGCCACCGCCGCTTTGGACATCAAAAATTATCTAATGGACGGAGTGGATCTCGTTTCTAATTTGTCCGATGAAGTAGTGTCGGGAGGCCGCTTGAATGTGAACAATAGCTTACAACTCCTACTGAACAATTGCAGCGAAGGAGCCTGTGTAGCTCCTTTCAATGTGAGTGCTTCACAATTGGATCAGACGTTGGACTATAATTTATCATGGGGTTCTACTGCCTCTATGTTGAATTTTGACATTGAGTACCATGAGACCGGCTCTGATGTGATTTTCTTGATTGAAAATGTGCAAACGCCATCCTATACACTCACGGGACTTGCTCCATGTACAAGCTACGAAGCACAAATCATTGCGTATTGTGCCGAAGACGCAAGCTCTTCGTCTCAGTCGCTCGTTTGGACGACCGACGGATGCTGCGAACATCCCACATTGCCCACCCTCAACAGTATTACTGATGCCACTGCCTCTTTGACTTGGAGCTCCGTGATGGCGGCCATGTCATATAATGTAGTTGTAGCACAAAATGGAAACACAGTGCTTGAGTACAACAACCTCACCAACAACTCGCTTGAAATAGGCCCACTCGAGCCTTGCAGCCAATACACAGTCTTTGTTTCCTCCAATTGCGGAAAGATCGGTCCCAACACACAATCCATTTCATTTAATACGATCGGATGCGGATCATGCCAAGATCTCACTTATTGCGATGTAACCTCTAATGCCAATCTCGAGTTCATTGCCGAAGTGACGGTGGACAATTACACGCATACTTCGGGCAGTGATGGAGGTTATGTTTTTGTTGAAGGTTCAACCATCACACTCGCCAATGCAGCGACCTATGACATTGCATTAACTCCAGGGTTTTCGAACAATCAATACAACGAATATTTCAAAGCTTGGATTGATTATAACTCCAATGCCGTTTTCGAAAATACAGAATTGATTTTTGAATCGGAAAATTCCTCTGCAAATCCTGTGAGTGGCTCATTTACCGTGCCCGACAATCTTACAGCAGGAGTGACTAGAATGCGCGTTTCGATGAGTTACAGCAGCCCCTTCGGTGGTGGCAATCTACCTGTAGACTGCGGTGATGGCGGAGATGGCGAAATTGAAGATTACTGCGTGACATTGACAGGTTTACCTGATCAAGTAGCATCTTATTCGGTAGACGCCATGAAGGTTTTTCCAAATCCCACGTCTGACATTCTAACTTTGACCAATGCTCCTAGCAATGCTTCATTTCAAGTGTTGGATCACACAGGTCGCATTTGTTTAAGTGGTAAATTGAATCCAAACCAGATCAATGTGTCTAACCTATCTGTTGGTGTTTATTCTGTGGTTGTATACTCGAATAACGCGTCGCAACATACCCGATTTGTAAAAAATTAAGTCGTCTTTATTAAAAGAAAAGGACCGAATGATTATTCGGTCCCTTTTTTTGATCAGAAAAAATATATCTAGTTTTTTACTTCAACGAGTAGACCATTCAAAATATCAATTGGCTTTGAGTCCATGAATAACTAGAAATAGCGGGGATAAACAATTCGTTTTTTCTTTCCACCCAATGCATAATTCACGGCCAACTCATGACTACCAAAATTGGTTCGGATCAATAGATTCGTCGCCATGTCAAATGAATATCCGACTTTAATCTGCTTGTCGATTTGCCATTGAAAGAATATACCAGCGTTCTCGCGGAAGTGGTAGTATAAACCCAATGTGTAGTTTTTATTGTAGATCGCACTCACATAAGCACCCACGGAAATCGGCGCATTGAGCGTAGCTCTCGACAGCATACTAGTATTCAAGTTGATGTCTTTGTTGATTTTGAACATTTTTCCTCCAGTAAGATAAATGGTGGGTTCATAACGGCCATCAACATGGGTTTGATCTGCGATCGATCTTTTCTCCAGACGCGGGCGGATCAATGCGGGTGCAGATACTCCAATAAAGTGATCCTTCTTGAAGTAGTATGCCCCGAATCCTACATTGGGGACGATGAGCCCTTTTGTATTGTACATAAAGGCATCGTCGGTGGTGCCATAAAACTCGCTGCTCAACGTCAAATCAGTCAAGTTAGCCTGATATAATGAAGCAGATGCCACAGCACCACATGATAGCGTAGCACGATTGGACAAGCGCAAGCGATAAGCGAAATAGGCATTGAGCGCCATGCGACTGCTTGGCCCTACCTTGTCGTACATCAATCCGCCACCCACTGCCAATTCATTTTTCTTAAGGGGGGTGTCATAACTAATTACCGTTGTCATGGGTGCCCCCTTGAATCCGATCCATTGGTTGCGGTGTGCCACTGTCAGCATGCCGGTTTCTTTGTATCCCGCGTAACCAGGATTAATAAAGAGCTTGTTCATGGTGAATTGACTCGTAACAGCATCTTGCTGCGCCCATGTAAGTGGGCCCACACAACATACGAATGCTATTATCAATGATGCTCTGATTATTTGAGTGCTCATACTCTTTTAGTTTTTTTAATCTCGTTTCGGTCTTTGCTATCTTATCTGTTGAGGAAGAAATATCCCTTTTTAGTTCCATACTCTTCCAAGTCCAAGACATAGAAGTAGGTGCCTTTTGGTAACATTCCATTGCCTATGGTCACTGGTGATTCTGAGGTACCATCCCAATCATTTGAGTAATTGCGCTTTTGATACACCATATGTCCCCAGCGATTGAAAACAGTCAACGTGTTGTCCGGGAAATCCTCAAGTCCGATGATCTCGAATACGTCGTTTTGACCATCGCCATTTGGTGAAATACCTTCTGGTATAATGATGTCCAAGAAACACTCAACATCGATGGCCACAAAACCCGTATCGCACGCATTGTAAATGTCGCACACCGTATACCAGATAGTATCCATGCCACACCACAATTCCGGATCCACAGAATAACTTATCGTTCCATTGTCATTCAATGTAACCTCTCCGGCTCCTGCCTCGATTCCGGAGATATAAATACTGTCATTGTCAACGTCAAAATCATCTCCCAAAATATCCACCACAATGACGTTGTCCTCTTCCATAAAGTCTCCGTAATCATTTACTGCAGTGGGGGCATTGTTCACCAACACTTGGAAGGTACAGGTATCTGCCAATCCAGCTGCATCTGTTGCTGTATATGTGACTTCAGTATATCCATGTAAGAAGATCTCACCAGAATTCGGGCCTGATATCAAGGTCAATAGGGCGGCACAATTATCTGAATACTCAGGTAATTCGTAGTCCACTGCAACACCATCTTCAGGCGCTATCGGATCTTCCACAATCATATCATCTGAGCATACAATTTGTGGTGCTTCACTGTCAATTACATTGATCTCGAATGAACATTCGGTTATGTTACCAAAGTTGTCTACTGCTTCAAATGTCAGCATTGTGATGCCCAATGGAAACTCGAAGCCCGAAGGCAAACCACTTATGAGGGTAACAATCCCCAAATCTGTCCCGCAATTATCTTGGAACATCGGCGCTGCATAGTTCACTATCGCACCACAAACTCCTGGATCATTGTTGACAGTGATGCTTTCGGGACAGAACAAGAATGGAGCTTCGATGTCGATTACTTCGATGAAGAAAGTACATTCAATACTATTTCCACTGCTGTCTGCAAAATTGTAAACCACTTCGGTGATACCGACAGGGAACTCTGCACCAATGGCAGGGCCGCTGATCAATGTAGCTGTTACTTCACCACAATTATCAACTACCTCAGGCAAGGTATAATTGACCATGGCTCCGCACATACCCAGGTCGTTATTGAATGTATAGGTCTGCCCACACTCATTGTTATAAGGTGCTTGTACATCATTCACTGTGACAGTCATGGCACACGTTTGTGTGTTTCCATGAATATCTGTGCCTGTCCAAATCACTTGCGTTTCGCCTACTGGATAAATACCGTTGCCATTACCCATACCCGTGTAATCATTGGTAAGTGATAACATCGCACAATTGTCGTTTACCAAGGGAACTCCCATGACCACCATGGCTTCGCATAGATCGGGCATATTGTTTACTGATATGTCCGCAGGACAAATCATACTCGGAAGCTCCACATCCAATACACTGACTTGGGTCGAACAGGTATTGATGTTACCGGCCAAATCCACTATAGTCCAAGTCACCAAGGTATCACCCACGGCGTAAACTCCATCGCCTTCTTCTACACCCGAATAATCATTGGTTAAGCTGGCTATTCCACAATTGTCGAATACGATAGCTGACATGATGTCGATGGCCGCGCTGCATAAACCGTTATCCGAATTTACTGTGGTATCCGTTGGACATGTAATTTGTGGTAGCTCGGAATCCAATACTGTAATCGTCTGTTGGCATGTATTGTTGTTACCATGAATATCTGTGACAGTCCAAGTTACAGACGTCTCTCCCACAGGATAAATAGCCGTAGCATCATCCGTGTTCGTCCAATCATTTGTGACACTTGACACTCCACAATTGTCTGTTGTGACCGGGACTGGAATACCTAGGAAAGCCTCACATACTAAGGTGTCATTCGAAACGATGCTATTCTGAGGACAGATAATTGTTGGAAGCTCAGTATCATCCACCATAATCGACATACAGCATGTGCTGACATTGTTGTGGATATCCGTTATTGTCCAACATACATTCGTAGTGCCTACCGGATAAATATCACTTGCATTTGACGTGTTGTTGTAATCATTTACAACAGTTGCTATGGCGCAATTATCACTTACAATTGGTGTTGGCACCGAAATGAATGCCTCACAAACACCATTGTCATTGTTGACTAAAATGTCAGAAGGACAGCTCACGATTGGCAACTCATTGTCGGTTACTTCTACGTTCATGCTACAAACCGCTGTGTTGCCATATAGGTCTGTTACAGTCCAATTGACAACAGTAACACCAACTGGATAAATTCCACTTGCATTGTCTGTTCCAGTATAATCGTTGACTACCGATGCTACTGCACAGTTATCATTTACCGTTGGCAAACCAACAAGTACATTCGCCTGACATACGCCATTATCAGCTGTTTGCAACACATCAGCTGCACAAATAATAGTTGGCAGTTCAGGATCCACAATAACAATTGTTTGGATGCATGTGCTCACGTTGTTGTGTATGTCTGTCACTGTCCATTCCACCAATGTCGTACCTACTGGATAGGTAGCACTTGCATCAGATGTGCTCGTGTAGTTGTTCAAGATGCTTGCTATTCCGCAGTTATCTGATACAACGATAGCAGGCACAACAATTGTTGCATCACAACTATTTGCATCATTATTCAATGTAATGTCGGCTGGACAAGTTATAATCGGCTGCTCATTATCCACAACCAAAACAGTTTGTGTGCATGTACTCACATTGCCATGAATATCGGTCACCGTCCATTCCACCAATGTTGTACCTACTGGATACGTAGCACTTGCATCAGCGGTGTTGGTGTAGTTGTTTACAATACTTGCGATGGCACAATTGTCACTCGCTACCATCGCTGGTACCACGATCGCTGCATCGCAGCTGCCGTTGTCATTGTTTACCGTAATGTCTTCTGGACAAACAATCACTGGTTGCTCGTTGTCACTTACCTCGATGGTCATCGTGCAAGCGGAGATGTTGCCATGAATGTCGGTTACAGTCCATTCTACGGTTGTGATACCTACTGGGTAAATATCGCT
>JAIYCK010000007.1 GCA_027488055.1 Flavobacteriales bacterium
CTCTGCTTCGGCCTTGTAATTGCGTACAATGCGATGGCGTAATACTTGGGCTGCTACCGCTTTGATATCTTCAATATCTGGACTGTATTTTCCGTGCAAAGCCGCATGCGCCTTGGCTCCCACGATAAGGTATTGTGATGCACGCGGACCAGCACCCCAACTCAAAAATTCCTTGACCATGGTTGGAGCATATTCACTTGCTCCGCGTGTCTTCGACACCAATTTCACAGCGTACTCAATCACATTGTCCGCCACTGGCATCTTGCGAATCAATTGCTGGTAGAACGCAATCTCCTGACCACTAATGACAGGATTGATTTGCGAAACTGCATTGCTAGTGGTCGATTTTACGATTTGTACTTCCTCGGCGAACGTAGGATAGTCGACCCAAATATTGAACATGAAACGATCCAACTGCGCTTCAGGCAGCGGGTAGGTTCCTTCTTGTTCGATCGGATTTTGCGTTGCCAAAACGAAAAATGGTGAGGGCAAATCATAGGTCTGACCTGCTGCAGTTACTTTACGCTCTTGCATAGCCTCAAGCAAGGCCGATTGCGTTTTCGGAGGTGTACGGTTGATCTCGTCAGCCAATACAATATTGGAAAACAAAGCGCCCTTTACAAATTTAAACTGACGACTGTCATCCAATATTTCACTCCCAATGATATCACTCGGCATCAAATCGGGTGTAAATTGAATTCGATTGAATGACAATCCCAAAGCTTGTCCGATTGAGCTTACCAGCAAGGTTTTTGCCAATCCAGGAACGCCCACCAATAAGCAGTGTCCATTGCCAAAGATCGATATCAATACAAATTTCACGACTTCATCTTGCCCTACAATGGCTTTGCTTAGCTCATTGCGCAGCGATGCATAACGACCTTTCAAAGAATCCAAAGCCTCAGCATCATTGCGAAAATTCATTTCACTCATACTCGTATATTGATCTAATAAATTATTTCGATGTGACCCAAGGGAATTCAAATACACAATCCTTGTAGTCCTCATTGATTTGCACAAAGGTGGAGGCCAATTTTTTTCGCATCCACTTTTCCACTTCTTCTTGATTGGCTTTCTCGCGTGCTACGCTTTCAAAGATATCGTAATCTTCCTTGATATTAGCCACGTGAGCAGGAATGCGATTATCCAAACGATAAATGACATATTGTTGCTGGCCATCTTCACCTGTCATCATAACCGGCTCACTTATTTCGCCCACTTTCAGAGACATCATCGTGAGATTCAGCTCGGCCGTTAAACTACTTACATCATGTTTAGTGCCGCCATTGTATGAATTCATCACTCTTCCGCCTTGGTTTTTGGTGCCCACATCGGTGCTATATCGTTGCGCCGCCAAAGCAAAGGTGACAGTATCTGCTCGAAGCACAGCCATTACCGAGTCCAACTGCATGCGGGCTTTATCCAAATCTGCCACGCTCACCTTAGGTGACATCAAGATATGACAACTCTCATAAAACTCCCCGCGGATCTCCAGCACTTTTACAAAGTGATAGCCGTAGGTCGATTCGAAAACAGGAGAATAACCTCCTTCGGGCGTATTGAAAACCGCCGCTTCGTATTCGGGCACGAAGCTCCCCTTGCGCTGCAATGGATAACATCCTCCTTTGGCACTGCTACCTGGATCTTCACTCCATTTCGCAGCCTCGATCGCCATGATGCTTTGACCTTTTGTCAAACGAGTGCGAATGCTGTCGAGAAAATTGATGGTCGCTTGCTTCTGTCCCTCCTTGATTTCAGGATCGATCACAATCTGAGAGAATTGCACCTGCTCATTGATCAATGGCAAGGAGTCTTTGGGGACAGCTTCAAAATAGCGTTTCACGTCGGATGGAGTAACGCGCACATTCTTGGTGATCTCTTCTTGCATGCGCTGCACTAAGATCTGATCTTTGATCAGATCGAAATATTCATCTTTCAGTTGCGCAGTGCTTTTCCCATAATTTTTTTCGAACTCTTCCACACTTCCAAACATTTGAACGAAATAGTCCAAACGGCGCTGCACTTGACCTTGAACTTCGGCATCACTCACTTCCAAGCTATCGAGTTTACTTTGGTTGAGCAATAATTTTTGAAACAATAGATTCTCAAAGAGACTGCAATACTGATCCTTGCCCAATCCTCCTTTGCCTTTGGTCACCTCCAATGCGCTTGTCTCCAACTCACTTTTGAGCAAGATTTCTCCTCCGGCCACGCCAATGATTTCATCGATTACTTCAAGCTTTTGTGCTTGTAGCATCAATGAAAATAGCATTCCTATCAATACAGTGAGTTTCTTCATTCTTTGTTGTAATACAGTTCTAATTTTTTGTCTTTCAAAGCTTGATTGTACACATCATCCCGCATTTTCATGAGGATATCAATTTTGCGTTTATTCAAAATCAAACTTTTTATTTTATCGTTTTCAAAACTCAATGGCGAAACGCTTCCTCGCAATTTATATTCCATGATAGAAATATAATACGTGTTGTTGTCTTTGCTAAATTCAATGAATTTATTCTGACGCAAAAAAGCATCCACATCATATACTTCCAGTGGGATTTGTTGAATCAATTCGTCCCAACGCATCCAATTATCTTCACTGAAATAGGAAGAAGCTCCTGTTTCCACACACAATTTTTGCCATTTCACAAAGTCTTCGGGCTTGGTGGATTGAAACACCTTTTTCATGGCCCCTAGTTGTTTATTATCGCTATTCAATGCACAAAATTTCACTTTGAGGATGTAATCTTTCAATTCAAAATTGGCCTCATTGGTATTGTAGTAAGCCTCAATCTCTTGCTGATTTACATTGGTATCAAGATGCTGCTGCACCCATTGTTGTTCGAAATAATAAGTGAGCAAAGACTGTCTATAATTTTCAATTAGACTTTCAATTTGTCCTTGATCCTCTCCCAAGGTGTATTCCGCTAGCGCCACTACCGCCTGTTCCCGCATCCAACTTTGAATGTAACTCTCAGCCAACTTCATGGAATCCTCCGGTGAAGTTTGATCGGGGATCATTTCGGCTATGTCATCCCAATGCAATTCCTTTTCACCAATTTTTGCTACTAAGGCGCTTTGATTGTCGTTTCTGTTACAGCCCCAAATTCCCAAAAAAATGAAAACAACACAAGTCCACGCCAGCGAGGTTGGGCGACAAAACGGGGTGCGAATGGGCGATTTTTCCAAGGTATACTTAGTGAATCGTATAAAGAACATTTTTGTCCACGCTCACTGGATACTTAGCGCGTAAAGACTGGATCCATTCTTGTTCCAAGAAAGTTTGATAGTCTGATGTGATCAGTCCCTTTGCCTCATCCAATCGCTTATTGGTGGTAGGCAAAATTTCGAGTACATCGACCATCACCACTTGTCCATCAATGTAGAGGTTTTTACTCAATCCCTTCTTCCATTCTATATCCGATAAGATGTCCCTATCTTCTTTAGCAAAGGTGCCTTGTTCTATCTGCAAGTTGAGTTGTGATTCCTCGTTAAGTTCGCCTGCAATCGTGGATTTATCCTTGCCTTCAGCGAGCATTTTACGGGCTTGCACAGCAATCTGATCGTTTGCGCAGGTGTAAATCACCACATCCACACGCTCGGGCCACATGAATTTCGATTTATTTTTTTCATAATACTCCGTCAAACCAGTTGAGTCCTTCACTGCCTTGTTCCAAACCTTCTGATCCGTCAATTCGAACAACAAGATTCCCTCTCTGTACTCCTTCATCAAGAGTCTGAAAGCGGTGTGTTTCGATTCTAATTTGCCATCTTCATATTCCAACAAAAGAGCTTCTCCGAATTTATTCATTTGTTGTTTTACAAATTCAGCTGGGGTTTGTGTTGTTTTGAACCCTCCTCTTTTTTGGAAATAATTGAGAAAGTCTTGTGCTTTGTAGGTTTTACCATCGATGTTGAAGAGCGCCTTTTTGGCCAATTTCTTCTTCACTTTGATAGAGCCGTTATATGCATTGGTATCTGCCTTGGCAGCAATCGCATTCATCACGCGGGTATCAACTGAATAATTGTATTCCTTCTTCAGTTTCTCCACAAAGGACTTTTTGGTTTTCTCCGCGCGTGCATCCTTAGATACTTTGCTTTTCAACTCTTTCTCCATTGCGTCAAAAGCTGGCACTGGACGATAGTCAAGTCTTTTGGCAATGTGCCAACCAAAAGATGTTTTAAAAGGACGCGAGTACTCGCCATTTGTTTGGAGTGCGAAAGCTGCTTGTTCGAATTCCATCACCATGTTACCTGTACCGAACCAAGGCAATTCACCACCCTTTTTAGCAGAGGAACCGTCCTCGCTGTATTTAGCTGCAAGATTTTCGAACGTCTCTTCACCTGCCTTCAATTTTTCATAAATCTCATTGATTTTGGTGATCGCATTGGCCTCACCATCGGCTTCAGGCTTGGCCTTTACCATGATGTGTGCTGCCAACATTTCACCTTGTGCCGGACGTTTATCCACTACTTTGATAATGTGGTATCCAAATTTGGTGCGCACAGGCATGCTAATTTGACCAACAGGAGTATTGTACGCCGCATCTTCAAACTGATAAACCATTTGAAACGCTGTAAAATAACCTAAGTCACCGCCATTTTCTTTGGCACTTGGATCATCGCTGCCATCCTTTCCTTTGGCAATGGTGGCAAAGTCCTCGCCCATTGTAATACGATCGCGCATGGCCATGATCTTATTGTAAGCCCTCAAAGTATCTTGAGAAGACGCATTGGATTCACATTTGACGAGGATATGCATTGCGCGAACCTCTTGCTGTTTGCGTTGATAGGCTTCCTTGATCAATTCACTCAACAATTCGCTATCCGTAAGGTATGGACGTGCCAATTGATCACGATATCCTCTTAGCTCCTCTTTGAATTTAGCAACTGTATCAAGCTTCAGCTCACGTGCTTCTTTGACCTTCAACTTGAAATTGATAAACAATTCCATGTACTCATCCAAGGCTGCATGAGTGATGAGGGAATCACGGTTGTTTTTCTTAAAGATGTTTTCAAATTCTTCCAGGGTAGTTCCTTCCCCAGCCACCGTCATAACAAAAGCATTTTTGTCTTGACCATAACCAATCGATGCAGCAAAAATTAGGACTGCAGTACAAAAAACATTGAATCTCATAGCGTAATCGGGTTCATTTTAGATAGGTGAAGCGCAGGTGGAACTCGTTACGTGGCTCCGTTGACACTCCAAAATATCGACGTGCGAATTTAA